>JAUHWK010000031.1 GCA_030424555.1 bacterium
CCGCGAGGTGTGGCACGCGGCCTCCGCGGACGGCGTCCGGCGAGGGGTGTCGATGGTGGCGGGGCTGGGCACGCTGCTGCCCCCTCCCCCGGGCGCGTCGCGGCGATAGGCGATCCCATGGCCTGGTCTCCCTGGCACCGCGAAGACGAGCCTGGTCCACACCCCTCGGGCCTCGGGCTGGCTGCGTTCGCGCTGTTGCTGGTGGGGGCGATGATCTGTGGGGGCCTCGGCACCCTCCTCAGCGGGTGGTGGCTCGTCTCCGATCAGCGCGCGCGGTCCACGCTCGTGCAGGACGGCATCGTGCCCCCCGACGGGTTCGTGGAGGGGTGGGTCGACACCCGAGGTGACGGCCGCGGGACGGACGGCTGTGCGGTGGTCGACAACGTCCTCGTCCGGTGGGTGGATCGGCAGCGCCTGGCCGCCGTCTCGCTCCCAGGCGTGCAAGTTTACCGGGACGGGCCGGATCTCGTGGTGGAGGCCATGGGCGAAGCGCTCCGGTGTCCGATCGGACGGGGTCCTGAGGCGGCCGCGTTCGAGGCCCTCGTCACCCATCGGAGTCGAACGCCGCGTCCGCTTCGTCGGATGGCGGAGCCGACCGATCCGCGGCTGCGTCGCCACCTGGGTCTGGACGCGATCCCGGACGGCCCCTGAGCAACTTCGGCACGCGGCGCTCCCACGCCGTCCACGCCGCATCCGCCGCCGCGCGATCCCCCTGCCGTCGGTGGACCAACACCCAGGCTCGCTTCCCCCTCAGGCGCACCGGATGCAGCTCCGGCGCGTACTGATCGGGCGCGACGGTCCGCATCCGTCCCCTCGCCACGGCCGGCAGCAGGCGCAGCTCCGAGCGATCCCGCGCGATCTCCGCCCCCATCAGGGTGGGCTCCCGATCGAGGAAGAAGGTGAGGGCCACCACCCGATCGTGGCCCGGGCTCGTGTGGCCGGGCCGGCGCGCAGGGCGCTCCGCCACCTCCCGGGACACCAGCCCGAACCGGTCGAGCAGGACCAGATCGGGCGCGTGGTAGCCCACCGCGCCCACGGCCCCCGTGACGTAGGTGTCGCCCGGGGCCGTGACCTGGGCGAGCGCGCGGCCCGTGTCCGCCCACCGATCCGCATTGTCCGCCATGAAGGCCCACTGCTCTGCCTCGCTGCGGTAGCGCGGGCTGTTGTGGCGCACGTCCAGCGCCGCACGGACACGCCGCGGGACCAGGTGCGCATCGCCCAGGGGCATCAGGCCCAGCACCACCCCGAGCGCCGCGGCCGGCAAGGCGATCCGCACCGGCCGGGTGGCGATCCCCGCAGCACCGACCAGCGCCAGGAACGGGACCGCAGGCACGATCAGCCGTCCGAACGCCATGAAGTCGCCGCCGACCACCACCGCATAGGCGAACGGCCCCAGCGCCATCAGGGCGACCGCCCGCGCGGTCCCAGACCGACGCACCGCATGGATCCCCGCCGCCACCGCCAGCAGCCCGCGAACCGGATCGGCCGCGACGAACCCCACGATGTACGCCACGCCCCGCCACCACTGCCCCGGCCCCGCCGAGAGCTTGGCCTGGGCGGCATTGGCCATCCACGCGCCGAAGTACCAGCCGCGGAACGCCGCCACCGCGGCGAACACCGCGCCGACCGCGGCCAGCGCGCCCCCCAGATCGCGGGGACGTCGGTGCCCCCATCCCAGCCACGCCATCGCCGCGACCACGATCACCCAGCCCACGCCTTCGACCCGGAGCAGCACCAGCAACGCGCCGGCCAGCGCCCCGCGCCACGCCCCCCGCGGGTCGTCGGAGAGCAGCCATCCCTCCACCAACCACAGCAGGGCCAGCGCGGCGGGCAGGGTCGCCAACCCGCCGGTCGACCACACGACCACCGACGGGGCCGAGGCCACCAACGCAGACGCCGCCCAGGCACCCCAGGGGCCCAGCCCGAGCCGTCGCACCCCGATCCACCCAGTCGACACCACGAGGGCCAGACCGCACGCCAGCGACAGCACCGGCAGCCACCGATCGGGTGCGACCCCTGCGACCAGGCCGCCGGCGGCGAGCAGCACCCACAGCAGGTTGGAGTAGCCCTCCACCGGCGGCGTGGCGCCAGGGTTGAACACGAGGCCGCGCCCGTGGGCGAGCTGCCACGCGTACCGAAAGCTGATCCAAGCATCGTCGCAGACAAACCACCAGGACGCGGCCAGCGCGAGCCAGGCCACGGCCGCCACACCCCCCGCGATCCACACGGCGATCCGGCGTCTCCGGCTCCCCTCATCCGCTTGGCTCACGCGACGCCTCCGCCCGACCCGACGACGTGTCACCCGCCGGCGAGTCGAAAGCCCACGTAGCCGATGCTGAAGACGGTCATCGCGACCACCCCCACCTGGTGACCGAGGACCAGCCAGGGCCCCGGACGATGCGCCTCCGGGACCTCGTCGCTCGTGACCGCCCGGTAGTTCATCCAGGCCAGGACCGGTGTGAGCACGAAGCTGACCGTGGTGGCCAGGTCGACCAGCGCCTTGAGGTTGGCCGTGAGGAACGCCACGATGCCCCAGGAGCCCACCGCGATCCCCACCAGGCTCGCCAGGTACACGGGCCGATCGACCGCCTCACCCGGCGCCTCCTCGCCCCCGAACCGACGCACGCACCCCGCAAGCGCCCGGGCAAACCCGTCTGCCACCGCCAGGGTCGTCGACAGCATCGTCGCAAAGGCCGCCGTCAACACCACCGGCCGGGAGGCCTCCCCGAGCACCGAGGCGTACACGTCGACAAAGGTACGGGCGAAGGCCGGCGCCTGGGCGGGCAGCTCGATGTCGCGCCCGTGCAGGACCGCCGCCCCGAGGAACACGAACAACAGCGCCAGCAGCGCCGTCCCGACGTAGCCCACGTGAAAGTCGATCCGGGCGGCGCGGCGATCGAACCCAGCGTCCTCCCGGACCTTCTCCACACTCCACATGCTGTGCCACACCGCCGTGTCGAAGGGTGCGGGCATCCACCCGACGAACGCCACGAGGAACCCGATCGTCGCCGCGTCCAGCGCGGGCAGCGGCGGCCAGGGCGACAGCGCCGCCCACGAGGTCTGGGGCAGCAGCAACACCACGGCCAGGGCCGTCGACCCCGTCAGCAGCAGGACCATCGCCTTCATCGCTGCGTCCAGGGCCTTGAACCCACCGGTGGCGCTGAGCAGCACGGCGAGCCCGAGCAGCGTCGCGGCCCATCCCGACACCGACACCGCGTCGGTGACGAGGGCCGACGCCATCCCCGCCGTGACCACGGCGATCGCGGCTTCCACGATGCACATCGTCGACACGGTGATCGCAAAGAACACCGCGAGCGCGCCCCGCCCCTGACGCCGGTACGCCTCGAGCAACGAGCGACCCGTCGCGGCGGTGTAGCGAGGGCCCGCCTCGAACGCCGGGTACTTGAGGACGTGGGCCACGACCACGATCCACGCCAGCGACAGGCCGTAGCCCGCCCCCGCCCGCGTGCTCTGCACCAGGTGCGACACGCCGACCGCCGTGCCTGCCCACAGCAGGCCGGGGCCCAGGCGTCGGAACCATCCCATCGGGCCGCCCGTCATCGAACCTCCCGTCGCGGTCCTACCACGGGTCGTGACGGTCCTGATCCCCGATCCCGCGATCCCTTGTTCTGCGGGGGATCCTCGGCGAACCCCGATGTGTCGGCCGGGTGCCCCTCCCGTGCCGGCTGGGCACGCGCGCCGCGGGTTTCCGGGTACCGCAACGGGTGTCGGACGCCCGTGATCCACATTGCACGCCCGGTATGGCAAAGCCCCACATCGTGTGTTGCCTCGCCATGCCCCCCCCTATATCGTGGGGTCACGCCTGCCCGCGTGGCCATCCGCTGCCACGTGATCACGCGATCGACACCGGGGGTCTCCCCGGCTCCGTCGTCGCCGCGTCTCGCCATCCATGTGTCTCCACTCGATCCGGTGTCCCCGACCCCGGAGCGAACGGTGTCGCTCGGTCCGAGATCCGGTGCCTCGCCAGACCAACAGACCGCACGCCTGCCACACCGTCCCGCCTCAGCGCCCGCCTGGAGATCCCATGCTCGACGACGCCGCCACCGTCGATGAGACCATCGCGTCCACCTCCGACACCGTCGAGGTCCCCTTCGACCATCCGCTGGTCGCGTACCTGCTGCCGCTGGCCGACGACCTGGCGTTCGTCGACATCACGGACCTGACCCGTCGCGCGATCGCGTCCGCCAAGGATCCCGAAGATCTGGACGCCCTGCGCGAGCTCGTCGTGCTCGACGCCGCGGGACGCACCTTCTCCGAGCCCGAGTACAGCAAGCTCGCGGCCCGGGTGCTGTCGGACGAGATCGTGGCCGAGGCGCGTGGCGAAGGCGCCCTCTCCTTCTCGGCGGGCATCGAGCTCGGGCACGCCCTGGAGCTGGTGAACGATCGGGTCCTGGCGTTCGTGCGCGAGCACAAGGACGTGCTCGACGCCACGATCGACCTCACCCGGGATCGGCGCTTCGAGTACTTCGGGCTCAAGACCATGCGCGACCGGTACCTGCTCCGCCACCCCACCACGCGCCGCGTCATCGAGATCCCGCAGACCTTCTTCCTGCGCGTCGCCGTCGGCGTGTCCGACGCCCTCGACGACGTCCTGGAGCTGTACCGCACGTTCTCGCACCACGAGTACATGCCCAGCAGCCCCACGCTGTTCAACGCCGGCACCACCCGCGAGCAGCTCTCCAGCTGCTTCCTGCTGGACTCCCCCGACGACGACCTGATCGACATCTACAAGCGCTACGCGGACATCGCGAAGCTGTCCAAGTTCGCCGGCGGCATCGGCGTGTCCTGGACCCGCATCCGCGCCCAGGGCTCCCACATCAAGGGCACCAACGGGCTCAGCAACGGCATCGTCCCGTTCCTCAAGACCCTCGACGCCTCGGTCGCGGCGGTCAACCAGGGTGGGCGCCGCAAGGGGGCTGCGTGCGTGTACCTGGAGCCGTGGCACGGCGACGTCGAGGCCTTCCTCGAGCTGCGCGACAACACCGGCGACGAGGCCCGGCGCACCCACAACCTCAACCTCGCCAACTGGATCCCCGACCTGTTCATGCAGCGCGTCGAGCAGGGCGGCACCTGGTCGCTGTTCGACCCCAA
Organism: bacterium; assembly: GCA_030424555.1. GTDB lineage: Bacteria > Myxococcota_A > UBA796 > UBA796 > JAUHWK01. Next base: position 5,113 of record JAUHWK010000031.1, read on the forward strand.
GGAGGTCCCGGAGTTCACCGATCTGTACGGTGAGGCGTTCGACAAGGCCTACCTCCAGGCCGAGTCCGAGGGCCGCTTCATGAAGCAGGTCCCGGCCCGCACGCTGTACCAGCGCATGATGCGGACCCTCGCCCAGACCGGCAACGGCTGGATGTGCTTCAAGGACCAGTCCAACAACACCTGCAACCAGACCGGTGTCGACGGCCGCACGGTCCACCTGTCCAACCTGTGCACCGAGATCCTCGAGGTCACCGACGGCGACGAGTGCGCCGTGTGCAACCTGGGCAGCATCAACCTGTCGCGCCACGCCACGGCCGACGGCGTCGACTGGGCCATGCTCGCCCGCACGGTCCGCACCGCGATCCGCCAGCTCGACCGCGTGATCGACCGCAACCTGTACCCGATCCCCGAGGCCAGCCACTCCAACCTGCGCTGGCGCCCCGTCGGCCTGGGCACGATGGGCCTGCAGGACGTGTTCTTCAAGCTGCGGATGCCGTTCGACTCCGACGACGCCCGGGCCGTCAGCCGCCGCATCGCCGAGACCGTGTACTTCCACGCGGTGCAGGCGAGCTGCGAGCTGGCCGAGGAGCTGGGGGCCCACCCCACCTTCCCCGAGACCCGCGCCGCCCAGGGCAAGCTCCAGCCCGACCTGTGGGGCGTCACGCCGTCCACCGAGTTCGACTGGGCCGGCCTGCGCGCCCGCGTGATGAAGAGCGGCCTGCGCAACAGCCTGATGATCGCGATCGCGCCCACCGCCACGATCGCCAGCATCCTCGGCTGCTTCGAGTGCATCGAGCCCCAGGTCTCCAACCTGTTCAAGCGCGAGACGCTGTCGGGCGAGTTCCTCCAGGTCAACCGGTACCTGGTCGCCGATCTGCGTCGTCTCGGCCTGTGGAACGACGAGACCCGCATGGCGATCAAGGAGGCCAACGGCTCCTGCCAGGGGGTCACGGCCCTTCCCGAGGACCTGCGCGCGCTCTACCGCACCTCCTGGGAGCTCTCGATGCGGGCGCTGATCGACCTCGCGGCCGACCGCGGCGCGTTCATCGACCAGTCGCAGTCGCTCAACCTGTTCCAGGAGTCGCCGACCATCAACAGCCTGAGCTCCATGTACATGTACGCCTGGAAGCGCGGCCTGAAGACGACCTACTACATGCGCTCTCGCCCGGCGTCGCGCATCGCGATGTCCTCCGGGCGCTCCGCATCGGCCGCCGAGCCCGCCGGGGGACACAAGACCGCCGAGCAGATCGCGTGCTCGCTCGAGAACCCCGAGCACTGCGAAGCCTGTCAGTAGGTCCGGACCCGCGCGCCCCGCTGCGGGTCCGATCCTGGGCTCACCCCGGGATCCCCACAGGCCGTCCTTCGTGATCGCACCGTGACCCCATGAGGGCGCCCGCCCCCTCCCCTCCGCCCGTCGTCCCGCCTTCCTCTCCTCCGTCCAGGAGCCCGTCATGCTGCTCGATCCCGGCCTCAACCTGACCCTGCGGCCGATGGCCTACCCCGAGTTCTACGAGATGTTCCGCCAGGGCATCCGGAACACCTGGACCGTCGAAGAGGTCGACTTCTCCCGGGACGTGATCGACCTCGAGCAGCGCTTCGACGAGGCGACGCGGCACCTGATCCACCGCCTCGTGGCGTTCTTCGCCACCGGCGACTCCATCGTCGCCAACAACATCGTGCTCAACCTGTACAAGCACATCAACGCCCCCGAGGCGCGCCTGTACCTGTCCCGCGCGCTGTTCGAGGAGGCGGTGCACGTGCAGTTCTACCTGACGCTGCTCGACACCTACATCCCCGACCCCATGGAGCGGCAGAAGGCGTTCGCGGCGATCCACAACATCCCGTCCATCAAGAAGAAGGCCGACTTCTCGATGAAGTGGATGGACTCCATCCAGGACCTGGACAGCCTGGAGACCAAGGAGGACCGCCGCCGCTTCCTCCTCAACATGATCTGCTTCGCCAGCTGCATCGAGGGCTTGTTCTTCTTCGGGGCGTTCGCGTACGTCTACTTCCTGCGCAACCGCGGCCTGCTCGACGGCCTCGCGTCCGGCACCAACTGGGTGTTCCGCGACGAGTCCATGCACATGAACTTCGCGTTCGACGTGGTCGACACCGTGCGCGCCGAGGAGCCCGATCTGTTCGACGACGCCATGAAGGCCAACATCGTCGAGATGCTGCGCGAGGCGGTCGACTGCGAGTACACCTTCGCCGAGGACGTCCTGTCCGGCGGGGTCCACGGGCTGAGCCTGTCCGACATGCGCGAGTACCTGCAGTACATCGCGGACCGACGGCTGGAGCGCCTGGGCATCGAGCCGGTGTACGGCTCGGCCAACCCGTTCAGCTTCATGGACCTGCAGGACGTGCAGGAGCTCACCAACTTCTTCGAGCGCCGCGTGGCCGCCTACCAGACAGCCGTCGCCGGAGAAGTGGAGTTTGGCGCCGACTTCTAGAGCGCCGAGCGAGCAGGCATCACGCCGGGATCCAGCCCCGGCCGGTCGCAGGGGGAACCTGAGGACCGGTCGGGGTTGTTCCGTTGGGATCCGCGGTCTGGATCAGCTGTCGCCGCGCTGCACCGCGGTCACGCTCTGGCCGCCGTGCATGCTCGTGATGGCACGGGCCAGGAGCGGGGCGAGGTCGAAGCTGGTGTACCAGGACGGGGCCGCGTCGTGCTCCACGCTGCTGGTGCCGACGACCTTGAACCGCCAGCCCTCGGCCGCCGCGCGCTGGGCGAGGCCGCCGAGGCGATCCCAGGCTGGGCCCGAGAACACGGGGTGGGCACACGCGACGGTGATGTCGGTGGCGCCGCCATCCTTGAGGGCCTCGACCGCCCCGACCACGCTGCCGGCGGTGTCGATGATGTCGTCGACCAGCAGGACGCCCCGATCTTGCACGTCGCCGATGAGCGTGCTGCTGACGACCTGGTTGGCCACCCGGTAGTCCCGCACCTTGCTCACCGCGACCAAGCCTTCGGACAGGTCCTCCGCGTAGTGCCGGGCGCGCTCCAGCCCGCCGACGTCCGGCGCGGCGACGACGTCTCCCTCCAGGCCCCACGACCGCAGCCACGGCCCGAGGGACGGGTGCAGCTGGAGGTTCTCGAGCCGGCAGCGGCCCGGGTGGAACATGCCAGCGATCGCCTCGTTGTGGATCTCGACGGCGACCACCCGTCGGGCACCGGCGGCCTCCAGGCAGCGGGCGAACAGCCCCGCGGTGATCCCCTCGCGGGTCCGTCCCTTGCGCTTGTCCTGCCGTGCGCCCGGCAGGTACGGCACGACAGCCGTGACGCTGGCCGCGTCCGCGATGGCGCACGCCTCGACCGCGTGCAGGAGCATCATCGTGCGGTCGTACAGGGAGCGGTCGTCCCCGGGGCCGACCACCTGCTGGAACACGAACACGTCCGCGCCCCGCACGTTCTCGCCGACGACGAACTTGCCCTCCCCGCACGCGAACCAGGTCTCGGAGACCTCGACGAGCTGGGCCCCCAGGCGCTCGGCGACGCGGGCCGCCAATGGCTCGGAGGGTGCGCAGGACAACAGGCGAAGCGGGACGTCGGTCATCGGGCCTCCTCGGCGAGCGCCGGCTAACCTGGACCCGGAGGTGTGGGTGCGATCGCTGGACCCCCGGGCCGTCATCGTGGGCGTGGCGGTCCTGGTCCTCCTCGGCTGCCTCATCGGGCTCGGACCCAGCCGGGTGGAGCCGGTGACGGTGGTGGTCGGGGTGTGGCTCGTCGGGCTGGTCGCGACCCTTCCCGCCACCGGTCCTGGACGGGCGACGCTGGCGGGGGGTGCTGCGGTGGGCTGGGCCACCCACGGCCCACGGATGCACCTGCACCACGTCAAGGGCCACGCCCTGCTCGACGCGATCGGACGGGCGGAGAGCCCGGCGTGGACCTACGGCGGCGCGTGGAACGCCCTGCACGACCTGGTGGGCTTCGCGCTGGGCTGGCCGCTGGAGGCCCCTGGGTGGGTGGGCACCGGGCTGGCCGTCGTCACCGTAGGCTGGGGTGCTGAGGCCGCGAGCCGGCGGTGGGGTGCAGCCGCTGGGTGGGCCGCCGGGCTGACCCTGGTGGCGCTGCCCCTGATGTGGGCGATGGCGCCGGGACCGCACCGGGTCGGGCTGGCCACCGCCGCGCTGGTGACGGCGATCGCCGGGCTGTCCCGGGAGGACCGCGCTGGGGATGTCTTGGCCGCCGCCGCCCTCGCGACCCTGTCGCTGTCCCGTCCCGAGACCGTGCTCCCCGCGCTGGTGGGGGTGGTGCTCGTGGGGGTGTCGCGGGACCGGACCGCGCTGGCGTGGGCGGCCGCACCGGTGCTCGCGCGGGCCGTCCAGCTCACGATCACGGTGGCGACCCAGGGGGCTGGCCAGGGCATGCCGTGGCGGACCAGCGTGCCGTCGCACCCCGAGCGCTGGGTGGGGGTGCGCGACGCGGCCCTGGTGCTGACCGACCCCACCCGCCTGCCGTGGATCGGCGGGCTGGGCTTGGTCGCGGGCCTGGCCTTCCTCGATCCGCCGCGACGGCGCACGGCCGGGGCGGTCGCCGCGCTCGGCCTCGCGGCCATCCAGGTCCAGGTGCTGCAGCCCCTGCCCCCGGACCGCCTGCGCCTGCAGCTGGCCGGCACGGTCCTGCTCGCGGGGCTGGGGGGGGCGTGCTGGGGCGCCGTGGTGTCGCGTTGGCCCCACAAGATGGCCCGATCTGCCGCCGCAGGGCTCGTGCTCGGCCTCGGCCTCGGCACGGCCGCCAGCGCCACCCCGTTCCAGCCCCCCTACCCGTGGCACGTCGAGCACACCCTGTTGGTGGACCTGCCGCCGCAAGAAGCGCCCATCCTCCTCGCCGACCACCCTGGCCGCGACCGGGTCGTGCGGTGGCTGGCGCGGCGACAGGCCGGATGGCGCCTGCACACGGGGCCGCTGCCCCCAGGCGCCTTGGTGTGGATCGGGACGCTCGACCAGGTCGACACCGCCCGACCGGTCCCCTGGGAGGACCTCGACCCCGTGCAGGCCGTCCAGATCTCGGGCTACGACCGCGGCGCGGAGATCCTCCCCGGCCTCCCGGACCCGCTCCGGCTGGGCCTGTTCCGCACCACCCGTCCGATCCCAGCGCTCGGTCCCTGGCACGTCTCCCCCGACCCTTCCGCGGACGCTCCGTGAACCACCCCACCCCGCTCGACCTGCTCGGCACGCCCCGCGAGGCCCTGCCCGCCCTGCTGGCAGACCACGGCATCCCGGCCCACCTCGCCATGCGGGTGTTCCACGATCTGCACCACGGGGTGCCCTGGTCCGACGACGCCCAGATCGGACCCCGCTTCGGCGCCCAGCTCCAGGCGCTCCACCACGACACCCGGCCCACCGTCGCCCAGCGACACGACGCGGACGACGGCACGACCCGCCTGCTGCTGTCCTTGCATGACGACGCCCGGATCGAGGCCGTGTTGGTCGCGATGCCTGGCGGCCGCACCACCCTGTGCCTGTCCAGCCAGGTGGGCTGCGCGATGGGGTGTACCTTCTGCGCCACCGGCACCCTGGGCCTCACCCGCCACCTGACCGCGGCCGAGATCGTGGGCCAGGTCTCCATCGCCCGCCAGATCGCCCGGGCCGACGGCCGCGACGTCGACCGCATCGTGTTCATGGGCATGGGCGAGCCCTTGCACAACCTCCAGGGCACCCTCGACGCCCTGGCCGTGCTCACCGACGGTGCGGGCCCTGGCATCGGGGGCCGGCGGATCACCGTCAGCACCGTGGGCCTCCCCACCCGCCTCGCCGCCTTTGCCGACGCGGTGGGGCCCAAGGTCGGCCTCGCGCTGTCCCTGCACGCCGGCACGGACGCCACCCGGGCCCGCATCGTCCCGATGGGCCGCTCCGTCTCGCTGTCCGCGCTCCGGGCGGTCCTCACCGACACCCCCGCCCTCGCCCGCCGGACCTGGATGGCCGAGTACGTCGTGCTGCCGGGCATGAATGACACCGAGGCCGAAGCCGACGGCGTCGCGGCGTTCGTCCAGGGCCTCACGGTGGCGGTCAACCTGCTCCGGTTCAACCCCTTCGAGGGCGCCGCGTTCCGGTCGCCCACGCCCGAGGAAGTCACCCGGTTCGCCGACGCGCTGCGCGCCCGCGGCGTGTACGTCACGGCCCGGCGCTCCCGAGGCCAGGACGTGGACGGTGCCTGCGGCCAGCTGGCCCTGCGGGACGCCCGTGTCTGATTCCCTGCCGCGCAACGTCGACACCGTGGTCCTCGGGGCGGGCGCCGCGGGGTGCGTGATCGCGGCGCGGTTGTCGGAGGACACGGGACGGCAGGTCCTGCTGGTGGAGTCCGGACCCGACCCCGATCCCGCCAACCTGCCCGCCGACCTCACCGACGGACGCCGGAACTCCATGGCGCGCCACGACTGGGGCCTCACCCACCGCCCCAACCGCCAGCGCCGGTTCGACTTCCCCCTCCCCCGCGGGCGGGTCGTGGGCGGCAGCAGCGCGGTCAACACCTGCGTGGCCCTGCGTGGTCAGCCCGGAGACTACGACGACTGGGCGCGCCGTGGGCTGAAGGACTGGGGCTGGGAGGACTGTCTCCCCGCCTTCCGCCGCCTGGAGACCGACCTCGACCCCTGGACGGACGACCGCTGGCACGGCCGCGACGGACCGCTTCCCGTGATCCGCGAGCCCCGCGCCCGCTGGGCACCGTGGCACGCCGGCTTCGTGGACGCCGCCCAGGCCCTCGGCTTCCCCGCCTGCGACGACCCCAACGCCCCCGGCGCCATCGGGGTCGGCCCCCACGCGATGAACCGCATCGACGGCCGACGGGTGAGCGCCGCGGAGGCCTGGCTCACCCCCGCCGTCCGGGCCCGTCCCCACCTGCACCTCACCGCCAACACCGAGGCGCTCCGGGTGACCTGGGAGGGCCTCACCGCCACCGGCGTCGAGCTCGTCCAGCACGGCGTGCTCCACCGCGTCCAGGCTCGGCGGATCGTGGTCACCGGTGGGGTGTTCGGGACGCCCGCGATCCTGCTCCGGAGCGGCGTCGGCCCGCGACGGATCTTGCATCACCACAGCGTCGACGTCGTCCGGGACCTTCCGGTCGGCGAGCGCCTCCTCGATCACCCTGGCTGCGCCGTGTTCCTCGTGCCCCGCCCCGGCGTCGCCCGGCGGGAGCACCCGATCTTGCAGACGGCCTTGCGGTACCGCGCCCCTGGCGCGTCGATCCCGGGGACGATCCAGATCCAGGCCGGCGCCAACATGGCGTTCGACAGCCCCGTCGTGCCGATGGTCTCGCTGATGGGCCACGTGGGACGCCCCAAGGGCCGGGGTCGGTTGCGTTGGCCGTCGTTGGACCTGCACGCCCGTCCCGTGATCGACAGCCGCTTGTTCGACCACCCCGACGATCGTCGGCTCGGCGTCCAGATCATGGCGTTGATCCGCGACCTCGCCCACACCCGTCCCCTGCGGGATCTCGCCCGCCCCGTGTGGCCACGTCCCGCCGTGCTGGCCGACCACGGGCGGCTCGACCGCTTCCTGCGCTGGGTGACCGACTCCGGCTACCACCCCTCCGGCACGGTCCCGATGGGCACCGAGGACGATCCGGAGGCCGTGTGCGACGGCACCGGCCGGGTCCACGGCACGGAGGGGCTGTACGTGGGCGACGCCTGCCTGTTCCCCACGATCATGACCGCGAACACGCACCTGCCGACCCTGATGGTGGCAGAGCGCATCGCGGAGGGCCTGCGCGGTCAGCGCACGTAGATCGTGTACGTCCCCTCGTGCTTGAGCGCCTGGGCGGACGCCGTGCCGCGCCAGCCGGCGAGGGTCTGCAGCCCAGGACCACCGATGTGGGTGTCGAGCGGGCCACTGTAGTTGCCGTCGGCGAACGCCCACAGGGTGCCGGCCTGATCCAGCCCCCGCCAGCCGTCGCCGTAGTCGTTGTCGTCGAGCGCCTGGGTGTGGAAGGCCAGGTAGGACACGTCGTTGTCGTCCGACCGGTTCACGCCACACACCGAGAAGTACTCAAGGTCGTGGGCCGCCCCGGTGGCGTCGAACCACTGCAGCGTGCCGTCGACCGCCTCCGCGCTGTACTGCGCCGTGTGGCCCACCGCGGTGACCGCCCCGAACACCGTGTCGTCGTCCCGCTCGATTGCCTCGTCCCGACACGCGGCGAGCAGGTGGTACAGCGACTCGTTGGGCGACTCGTCAAACGCGAACCGGCGCCAGCGACCCGACTGCCCGCCCGTGGTCTGCACGATCATCACCTCGGTGAACGAGTCGTGCCGCAAGAAGCCCTCCCACACCAGGGGACCGGTCTGACCGGAGGACTCCGAGTTGATGAACGCGATGCCTGTGCCCCGCTGGCCGACGTCGTCGTTGTTCCCGGTCGTCCGCATCACGCGGGTCCAGCCGCCCCCCGCGCGCGCCACGGTCGTGTCGCAGTAGGCCCGGAACGGCGGCGTGGTGTAGTCGGCGTCGTGGTCGAACACGTCGATCACCGGCGGACGGCCGTCGTCCGTGGCTTCCGCACAGGTCTGGTTGATCACCTGGTACGGGTACATGAACGAGGACGGCCCGAACTCGGTGTAGTCGTTGGGGCTCGACAGGTTGTACGCGCGCGCACGGCACTGCCACAGATCGGGCGACAGCTCGTCAGAGCCAAACCGGACCTCGCCATAGCTGCCGTCCTGGTAGTCGAAGAAGCTGACGTCGCCGTCCTGCAGCTCCCAGTCGAACTCCACCAGGTCCCCGTCGTCGTCGCGGCCTCCCGCGATGATCTGGCAGGCGATCACGGCCCCGCCGGAGGGGTAGCCCTGCGTCCAGGTGACGTGCGGGATGCTCGGTAGGGAGTCGACCACCAGCACCTCGGCGGACACGCCGGAGGTGATCGTGACCTCGGCCGACGCATCGCCGGGCACGATGTCCTTGGCGGTGGCGACGAGCGTGACCTTGTCGCCCTTGTCGAAGAACGTGTCGCCGTCGAGCACGTCGCGCGTGCCGGAAAGGACCTCGGAGCCGTTGACCCGCCACGACCAGGTGATCTCGAGATCGTCCTCGTCGGGGTCGGTGACGCTGACCGACGCCCAGGCCCGCTCCCGCGTCTTCATCTCCGTGCCCGGCACCCCCTCGGGCAGCACCTGGGCCGGACCGCCGAACTCCGGGGGCGCGTTGCCCACGGTGAACACCCCGCTGGAGACGACCTCGCCCTCCTCGGTGTCATCCTCGGGCGTGACCCGGGCCTCGATGGTCTGGCCGCGGGCGAAGTCGGTCCGGTACAGGGTTGGGCCGTTGTAGACGAAGCCGCCGTCCACGTACCAGCGGATGGTCCACCCGGGGTTGTCGCTGGGATCGGGGTCGGTGACCGTAAGCTGATCGACCTCGACGTTCTCCGCCCGGGTGGGGGCGGTGGTGTCGAGCTGGAACAGGGACACGACCGGCGGCGCGTTGACGATCGTCACCTCGTCGGAGGTGACGGCAACGCCGGACTGGTCGTTGTCGTTGGGGGTGGCGGTGCAGGTGACGACCTGACCGCGCACGTACTGGGTGGCGGCGAGGAACGAGCCGGCGCCTCGGTTCTGGCCGTCCACGCGCCACTGGTACGCCACGTTGACCGGGTCGTCCGGGTCGTCGTCGTGCCCGCCCTGCGCCTCGCAGGTCAGCCCCTGGTTGCGGTCGGCGATGAGGTTGCCCTCGCCGTCGTCGCGGGCGCCGTCGATGATCACGACCGCGTCCAGCGTCGGCAGGGTGTTGATCATCTCCACCGTGTTCGACTGCCGCAGGCTCGGCGACGCGACCTCGAGGTCGTCGACGCGCACGGTCGCGCGGATGGTCTGGTACTTCTTGGCGTAGCCAGACGGCAGGGTGAAGCCCGAGATGTCGTCGATGATGGAGCCGTTGACGACCCACTGCACGTCGACCACCAGGTTGCCCGCGTCCGCCGGATCGTCGTCCTTCCAGGTGGCGGTGACGGTCATGTCGTCGCGGTAGCGGGGGCTGGCCGGCGTGAGGACAGCCGAGGTGACCTCCGGCGGCGTGTTGACCACGAGGCGGCGCACGCTGTCGACGCTGGCGGTGCCCGTGCCGTCGGACACGGTGGCGCGCACCCAGATCTCATCGCCCTTGTCGAACAGCGCCCCCGTGATGGTGTTGGCGGTGTGGCCGACGATCTCGTCCTCCCCGTTGAACCACCGGTAGGTGACGGCGAGGCCCGGGCGGTCGGCGATGTCGACGTCGCTGATGGTGGACGGGGTCGCGGTGAGGGTCGCCTTCTCGTTGACGACGGTGGGGAAGCTCGTCAGCTGGACCAGCGCGATGGTGGGGTTGGTGTTGAGCACCGTGGTGGTGGCGCTCTCGACCGAGGTGCCCTCAGCGTCGCCGTCGGACGGCCAGGCCACACAGCGAAGCACGTCGCCCTTCTTGAACTGGACCGCCGACAGGGTGCGCTGCGCGCCCGCGGTCGCGCCGTTGACGTACCACTGGTAGCGGTACTGCTCGGGGTCCTCCTCGTCGGCGTCGGCGAACCCGGAGGTCTCGCAGGTCGGCACCGAGCCGATCCGGATCTCCTCGGGCGTGATCGTGGCGGACGCCAAGGTGGGCACCGTGTTGAGGATGGTGCGTCCCAGCGAGCCCCGCGGGGTGGACGCCGCGCCATCCGGGTCCTCGACCTGGACACTGACGAACACGGTCTGGTTCTTCTTGGCCGTCCCGGCCGGCAGGGTGGTGCTGGATCCGCTCTGGACGGGCACGCCCTGGACGGTCCAGCTGAGGGTGGCGTCGAACACGGTGTCCGCCGGATCCGGATCGTTCTGCTCCCACGTCGCCGTCAGCTCGTCCGCGACCCGCGCCTCGGCGGGCGCGATCACGACGTTGGACACGATCGGGGCGGTGTTCACGGCCAGGATGGCCTCCGTCTCGACCCAGTCCCCCTCGTCGGTGCCGTCCGTGGGGACGGCCCGGGCATAGATGGCGTCGCCCTTGTCGAAGTGCTCGCCGGTGAGCGCCTCGCCCGTGAACACCTCGACGCCCTCGACGAACCACACCCAGGTGATGGTCGGGGTGTCCGCGACATCGACGTCGTCGAGCCCGATCGCCGTGGCCGTCACGACGTCCATCTCCTGCGCCTGCTCCAGATCCAGGGACGCGGAGATCACGGTGGGCGCTGCGTTGAGGACCTCGACGGGCTCGCTGGGGATGGGGTCGCCCGACCCACCGAAGTCCACGAGGCGCACCTCGCAGTACACCGACTCGCCCCGCGCGAACCCGCCCGACAGCACCTTGCCGCTGCCGATCGGGATCGTCCCGCCGACCTTGCGCCAGCTGTACACGTAGTTGGGGGCCTCGCCGTCGGGGTCGTACCAGGTGCCGGTGTTGCAGGTGAGCTGGTCGTCGACCGTGATGCGCTCATCGCTGCCCGTGACCCACACGCCCCCGTCCAGCGTGGGCCGGGTGTTGGCGATGGCGACGGTCTTCTCCGCCTCGTCGAATCCACCGCGGCCATCGGTCACGACGAGCTTGGCGCGGACGCTGTGGCCACGCTGCGTGCGGTCGGACGGGAAGGTGTCGCCGTCGACGTCCGCCTGCACGACCTCGTTGAGGTACCAGGTGAACGCGGGCTCCAGCACGTCGTCGGTGTCGCCGTCCGTGGCCTCCCACTCGACCACCAGATCGTCCTCGGTGCCCGGCGTCTCCGGCAGCAGCTCGAACCGCGTGATCGACGGGTTGGCGTTGCTACCCACCGCATCGCCCGACCACACCGGCTCGCCCTCGTCGAAGCCATCGTACGGCGTGACCCGCACCCGGATCCGATCGCCGGACGCGAAGAAGGACGGGGCGAGGGTGGCCGCCGTGGACACGTCGACCTCGTTGACCTGCCACTGGTAGCGGTACCCCTCGGGATCGCCGTCGGCGTCGGACCAGCCCTGGGGGGTGACGGACACCGTCTCGCCTGCGGCCGGCGCCACCGTGGACAGGACCGCCCCCGTGATCGACGGGACCGTGTTGGCGAGGACCACCTCGTTGCTGTCCGCCGTGGGACCGCACACCTGCTCCTGATCCTTGCCGCACACGCGGCAGACGATCGAGGTGCCCCGCGGGAAGGTGTTGGCCGGGATCACGTTGCCGATCACGTCGGACAGGAGGTCGTCGATCACCCAGCGGTAGTCTGGGATCGGGCTGTCGCCGTCGGCGTCCACCAACGACGCCGTACACAGCAGAGCATCGGCCCGGGTGATCGGCGTCTCACCATCGAGCGCTGCAAGGGTCACCGACTGAACCGAGGGCAGGCGGTTGGTGATGTCGACCGGTCCGTACAGCACCGAGTCGCCATCCTCGCGGCCATCGTTGGGGATCGCCTCGACCCGCAGCTTGTCGCCCGAGCGGAAGTGGAGCGGGTCCAACACCGGATCGCTCCCGGACTGGACGACCTGGGCCGAGCCGACGCGGGGGATCTTCGTCCAGATGTAGCGGATGGTGACCGGCTGGTCGTCGGCATCGGAGGCCGTGGCGACCGCGCGGACCGCGACGTCGCCGTACAGCGTGGTGTCGTCGCCGGTCTGCGGATCGGGGACGACGGTCAGGGAGTCGATGGCCGGCGGGGTGTTCGCCACCACGACGCTGCCGACCGCTGGGGTCCCCTGGTGGGTCAGGTCGTCGG
>JAUHWK010000032.1 GCA_030424555.1 bacterium
CCGTCGACGTGTCCCTGAACCAGGTGGCCGTCGAGCCGGTCGCCCAGCGCGAGGGCGCGCTCCAGGTGGACCCGCGTGCCCACCCGCCATCCCCCCAGGGTGGTCCGGGCCATCGTCTCCTTGCCCGCCACGACCTCGAAGGTGTCGCCCCGCAGGACGACCGCCGTGAGGCACGCGCCATCGCACGCGATGCTGTCGCCGATGCCGACCTCGTCCAGGGGCAAGGCGGTGCGGATCCGCAGGCGGACGCCGTCCCCTTCGGACGACACGGCCGCGATCGTCCCCGTGTCCTCGACGAGTCCGGTGAACATCAGCCCTCCTCGGACGGGCGGGCGAGCGTATAGCGGAGCAGCACGTCTGGGCCGAGGGGCGTGACGTCCGGCGACCCGAGGCGACGCGCGTCGGCGAGCTGGGCCAGGGGCGGACCGTCCAGCCACGGGCGCCCGCCGGGGATGACCACCCCGGCCACATAGACCAGGAGTCGATCCGCGAGCCCCGCGTCGATCATCGAGCGATGGATCCCCGCACCGCCCTCGACCAGGATCCGGTGCAGGCCCCGACGCCCCAAGGCCCGCAAGGCGGCGGGGAGGTCGAGCCCAGCCGGTGCCCGCGGCGCCCTGACGACGTCGACGGGAAGCGATGGGTCGACCACCGCGTCCTCCGCGCACACGATCACGGGACGTCGGCTGCTCCCGAACACCGCGGCGTCCGCGCCCAGCGTGCCCGACGTCGACACGATCACCGGGACCGGGTCGCGATCCGGCAAGGTGCGGCAGGTCAGGCGGGGATCGTCGGCCCGCTGGGTCCCCGCCCCCACCAGGATGGCGTCGTGGGTCGCGCGCAGATCGTGGGCATGGGCCCGCGCGAGCTCCCCCGTGATCCACTGGCTCTCCCCCGAGGCGGTCGCGAGCGACCCGTCGAGCGAGGTCGCGACCTTGAGGGTGACCTCGGGCAGCCCGCCCTGCTCCACCCGCAGGAAGCCGCGCATGGCGTCCTGGCAGGCACCAGCGAGCACGCCGAGGGAGACGTCGATGCCCGCCGCCCGCAGCAGCTCGATGCCGCGGCCCCGCACCTTCTCGTAGGGATCCACCACGCCGACCACGACCCGCCCCAACCCCGCGGCGACGATGGCGTCCGTACACGGGGGTGTGCGGCCGTGGTGGCAGCAGGGCTCCAGGGTGACGACCATGGTGGCGCCACGCAGATCGTGGCCCGCATCCCGGGCATCCCGCATCGCCTCGACCTCGGCGTGCGGCCCTCCCGGCGGCTTGGTGAAGCCGCGGCCGATCACCACGCCGTCGCGCACGATCACCGCACCGACCGGCGGGTTGGGGGCCGTCGTCCCCACGGCACGCCGGGTGAGGGCGAGCGCCTCGCGCATCGCCTCCGCGTCGGTCACGCGCACTCCCCTCGCCCGTCCACCCCACCGTCGGCGTCGGCCGGGGCCCGGCCGGATCGCGTCGACGAACTGGTCGACCGTGTCGAAGGCGCCGTACACACTGGCAAACCGGACCCACGCGACCTCATCGACATCCCGCAGGACGTCCAACACGGTCTCACCGACCACCGTGCTGGGGATCACCGGCTCCCGGCGCTCCTCCAGCAAGCGCGCGACGCGGGTGACGATGGTGTCGAGCGCCTCGGGCGTGACGGGGCGCTTGCGGCAGGCGTGGCTGATCCCCTCCAGGACCTTCTCCCGACGGAACGGCTCCTTGGCCCCGCTGCGCTTGAGCACCCACAGCGGCCGCATCTCGACGCGCTCGAACGTGGTGAACCGGCCCCCACAGGCCTGGCACTCCCGCCGCCGACGGACCGAGTCCGCGGCGGTCCGGGAGTCGATCACCCGGGTGTCCTCGCTGTCACACGCAGGGCATCGCATCCTGACCTCACACCCAGCCGGCGGTGGGACCGTCCGGGTACACGGGCTTGGTGGCGCACAACGCGGCGACCTCGCGCTCGATGCGCTCGAGGGCCTCGACGTCCTCGCGGGACTCGATCGCGTCGACGATCCAGTCCGCGATGGCACGGCACGCCTCAGCGTCCATCCCGCGGGTGGTGATCGCCGGGGTTCCGATCCGGATGCCGCTCGTCACGAACGGGGAGCGGGTCTCACCGGGCACCGTGTTCTTGTTGACCGTGATCCCCGCGCGCTCCAGCGCCTCCTCGGCTTCCTTGCCCGAGCAGGTCTGGCCGAGGTCCACCAGCATGAGGTGGTTGTCGGTGCCGCCGCTGACGAGGTTGAGGCCGCGCTCCATCAGCCGCTCGGCCATCGCCGCCGCGTTGTCGAGCACCGCCTGGGCGTAGTCCTTGAACGAGGGCTGCAGCGCCTCGCCGAACGCCACGGCCTTGCCCGCGATCACGTGCATCAGCGGTCCGCCCTGCGTGCCGGGGAACACCGCCTTGTTGATCGCCTTGGCGTGGCGCTCCGGCATCAGGATGAGCCCGCCGCGAGGCCCGCGCAGGGTCTTGTGGGTGGTGGTGGTGACCACGTCGCAGTGGGGGATGGGATCGGGGTGGAGGCCGGTCGCGACCATGCCCGAGATGTGGCTCACGTCCGCCAGCAGGAGCGCCCCGACCTCGTCGGCGATCGCGCGGAACGCGGCAAAGTCCAGGAAGCGCGGGTAGGCGCTGGCCCCGGTCACGATCATCTTGGGCTTGTGGGCCTTCGCGGCGTCGCGCACCCGATCCATGTCGATCCGGCCCGTGGCCTCGTCGACCCCGTAGTGGAACGCCTTGTACAGCTTGCCGGAGCTGTTGACCGGGCTGCCGTGGGTGAGGTGCCCACCGTGCGACAGGTCCAGGCCGAGGATGGTGTCGCCCGGCTCCAGCATCGCCAGGTACACCGCCGCGTTGGCCTGGGCGCCCGAGTGGGGCTGGACGTTGGCCGCATCGGCGCCGAACAGCTGGGTGGCGCGATCCCGCGCGAGATCCTCCACCGCGTCCACGTGCACGCAGCCCGCGTAGTAGCGACGACCGGGCAGGCCCTCGGCGTACTTGTTGGTGAGCACGCTGCCCACCGCGGCCATCACGGCTGGCGAGGTGTAGTTCTCGGAGGCGATGAGCTCGAGGCCCTCCTACTGGCGACGAAGCTCCGCCGCGATGGCGGTGGCGACGTCGGGATCCTGGCGGGAGAGCAGCGACTGGGTCTCGTTCACGGGGACTCCAGGGACGGAGAGGGCGCGCCGGACGGCGCGGGGAGGGAGAAGATCAGGGGTCGGAGGGGGCGGTCATCTTGTCGATCCGGCGCTGGTGCCGGCCCCCCTCGAACGAGGCGCCGAGCCACGCCTCCAAGCAGGCCTGCGCCAGACCTTGGCCGACGACCCGCTCCCCGAGGCACAGCACCCGAGCATCGTTGTGCAGCGAGGCCATCTGGGCGCTGAAGGTGTCGGCGACCACGGCAGCCCGGATGCCCGGCCGGGCGTTCACGGTCATCGCCATGCCCTGCCCCGTCCCACACACGAGCACCCCGCGGTCGGCCCGTCCGTCCAGGACGCGATCCGCCACCGCATGCGCGAAGTCCGGGTAGTCGCAGGAGGACGTGTCGTGGGTGCCGACGTCCTCGACGTCGTGGCCCGCGGCCAGCAGCACCGCCGCCAGCCGATCCTTGAGGTGCACGCCACCGTGGTCGGCGCCGAGGGCGATCCGCATGGAGCCTCCTTGCCGGCGCGTCGACGCGCCCGCGGGGCGCGGCGCATAACGCGGTCGTTGGGTCGGGGGACGCGCAGGGACCGTCCGGGACGGGGACACCTGTCCAGAACCGACCCGCTACCCCAGGCGCGCAGCGATGTAGCGGGTGGCGTCGCCGACGGTGTGGAGCTTCTCGACCTCGTCGTCGGGAATGCGCAGGTCGAACTCCTTCTCGATCGCGAAGATCGTCTCGACGATCCCGAGGGAGTCGGCCTCCAGGTCCTGCACGAAGCGGGCGTCCGCCGTGACCTTCTGGGGCGGGCAGCGGAGCGCCTCGGCGATGATCCGCTCCACCCGTGCGCCGATCTCGTCGTCGTGCATCGCGTCCTCTGAGGACCCGCGCGGGGCGGGTTTCGGGTTGCGGGGTCCGAAGGGGCGTCAGGTGCCTGGTCTGGTGGCCTCAGACGAACCGCGGGACCGGGCTTCCCAGGGGTCAGGCGGCGGGGCCACCAGACGCCACCCCAGGGAGGGGACGGGCGGATGAGGTTCGCGAGGAGGCGTGGGACGAAGGGTCTGACGAGGGAGGCAGGGAGGGGCCACCGTGGCCACCCGACGAGCCGGTCGAGCCGGTCGAGGGGCGCAAGGCACCCTGCACGGCATCGATCAGCCGCGCCTCGATTGCATAATGGGCCAGTCCGATGGCGGCACGCACGGCCATCGCGTCCGAACGACCATGGGCGACCACCACGGGCGCAGGCACCCCGAGGAGCAGCGCGCCACCCCGCGCGCGCCAGTCCACGTCCTCCCGAAGCTGCCGAAGGGCGTCCTTCATCAGCCAGGCGCCCGCCCTCGCCCGCCGGGAGGCCTGGACCCGTCGGGTGGCGTGGACGCGGAGCATCCCGATCACCGCCTCGGCGGTCTTGATCAGGATGTTGCCGTTGAAGCCGTCGCTGACGAGCACGTCGGCCGCCCCTTCGAAGGCGGCGGTGGGCTCCACGGGGCCCACGAAGTTCAGCTCGCATCCCTGAAGCAGCGCCGTGGCTTCTTGGACCAGCCGGTTGCCCTTGCCCGGCTCGCTCCCGTTGCTGAGCAACCCGATCCGGGGACGCGAGACGCCGTCGATGCGGGCTCGGGCGTCGCCCAGGCGCGCAAAGCTCAGCAGGTGGCGTGCGGTGGCATCCGTGGTGGTGCCGACATCGACCAGGTGCAGGGTGCCGCCGTCCAGCCGGGGCAACGAGGTGGCGATCGCGGGACGATCGACGCCCTCGAGCTTGCCCAGGGCGAGCACCGACGCCACGAGCGTGGCCCCGGAGTTGCCACAGCTCACCAGGGCGTGCCCCTGCCCTTCGGCCACCCGCGCTGCGGCCACACGAACGCTGGCGCCCACCCGGGATCGCACGACCCGCGGGCGCTCGCCCATGCCGATCACGTCGTCGGCGTGGACGACCTCGACCGGCACGTCGCGATCCCACCGGGCGCGAATCGCCGGCTCGTCCCCCACCAGCACGACACGAACGCCCTCGCGCGCGGCCACGAGGGCCCCGTCGACGACGGCGTCCGGTGCGTGATCTCCGCCCATCGCATCCACGACGATCGCCGGACTGTCTCCCGGTGCGGTGTCAAACACGGCACTGGAAGGGTGGCGATGGCCGGTGACGGAGGGGTGGCCGCTCACTCGGAGGCGGGCATCACCTGGCGGCCGCGGTAGGTCCCGCACGCGCCACAGACCCGGTGACGGAGCTTGGGCTCCCCGCAGTCCGGGCAGTACTCGACCGCCTCGGTGAACTGGATCGCGTCGTGCGCGCGGCGCATGTCGCGGCGGCGGCGGGAGGTCTTCTTCTTCGGGACGGCCATGATGACTCCAGGGCGGCGGCTGCGGGTCTGCCGGAGCGCCCGCCTTCGGATGTGCGTCGGGTTGGTTCAGTCGTCGGAGGGGAGGGCCCGACGAGGCGGGCGCCTACAAGAGATCTTTGAGGGCGGCAAACGGTGATGAGGAGGCCCCATCTTGACCGTCGGACGCGTCTCCGACCGTGTCTCCGCAGTCGGACCGATCACATGTAACCCGATCCGGCGCGGCGAGCGCGAACCCCTCGGCGACGACATCGGTCAGATCCAACGTCACCCCGTCGAAGAAGCCGACGTCGAGGTCCCCTTCCGACAGCTCGACCTCCTCCTGGCCGTCGTCCAGCTCGGCCGAGGGGCGGTATGCGAGCGTGGTGTCGACCTCGACGGACAAGGGCGTGGGCTGTCCGCACCGATCGCAGAGATGGGTGCCCGAGGCGGTGGCCCGTATGACCACCGACGCGCCCCGGGCCGTGCGCTTGACGTCCAGGGTGCCGTCCAGCGACGCCACCGTGAGGTCCAGCGAAGACGCAACCACGTCGCCCCAAGGGGAGGACGGGGAGAGTTGGACCTGCCGACCCTTGGGGCCGATGGTGTCGATGCCGACCTGCATGCGGAGTTCCTCGATCTCGATGACCCCCGTTCCTAACACCGGATTCGCGGGGGAACAGGCCGCACGAGACCCCTTCCGCACAATCCCTGCTTGACGCGCGCTGCGGAGCGGATAGATGCGCGGCCGTTCGATGCCTGCTGACCTGTGGCGCAATTGGCAGCGCACCTGATTCTGGTTCAGGGGGTTCCAGGTTCGAATCCTGGCAGGTCAACCACCTCCGCGCTCCCATCGTCTAGCGGTTAGGACATCGCCCTCTCACGGCGAAAACAGGGGTTCGATTCCCCTTGGGAGTACCACTCAGCACGCCCGGCCCACTTCGGTGGCGCCGGGCGTGTCTCGTTGGGGACCACGTCGTGGCCCGGCCTCGGTGTCGCCCACGCGGTGGCGAACCCCGGGGACTCAGGCGGCGACCGCCCCGTAGAAGCGGCGCGCCCAGGCCTGGTAGCGGCCGATGGGGCCATCGCCCCGGGCGAGCGCAGGCGGCGTGATGGGACGCTTGTTCGCCCAAAACCGCTCGTCCTGCTTGACGTCGCCCACGTAGATCCCGAGGAGCTGGCGCGACAGCGGTCGCCGCACGAACTCGGGCAGCGAGGCCGGCAAGCACATGCCGAGCACCAGATCGACGTGGTGGGCATCCACGGGCCGCGGAAGCACGAACAGCCGGGCCCGGGCGCCGGTCTCCACCTGGAGGACCTCCACGCGGCTGTAGCCGAGGCCGTGAACGTGCAGGTCGATCTCCTGCAGCGTGCCGCGGGTCCCCAACAGGGGACGACGGAAGCGGTACTTGGTGCGGAGGACGTCGTCGCGGACGCGGAGGGGGTCGACCACCTCGACGTCGCGGTACCCGTGGACCCACGAGAAGTGCCCCACGTCGACGCTGTTCTCCGTGATGTCCTGGGGCGTCGCGCGCAGGGTCAGCGTCTCGACGACCGGGTCCGACCACCCGTCCTGCGCCACCTCGGGCAGCTCGAACGCCGGCACACCCCCCTCGGGATCGAACCACGCGAAGTGCAGCCCATGGTGGGTCACGACGGGCCGGGCATCGAGCTTGGCGCGCCCGGGCGGCGGCGTGCCGTAGCCCGTGGCCACACACGTCCCCTCCCGATCGAACCGGAAGCCGTGGAACGGGCACAGCAGCTCACCGTCCCGCACCTCCCCAAGCTCCGCGAGATCCGCCCCCAGGTGGGGACAGATCGACGACAGCAGGCTGGCCCCACCCTCATGGCGCCACAGCAGGCGCTCCTCACCGGCCAGGCGAACCCGCTCCAGCGTCGGCCCCCGCACGGAGCCAAGCGCATACCAACCTCGCGGGATGTCCCGCTCTACGATCTGCGTCACGCGCACCTCCGTTCCCCACCGGACTACGCGCCTCCTACAATCGGGGATCGGTCGCGGGGTGTCACGTCAGGGCAGCATGGGTCTGCGCAAACCGTTTCGCGTTGTCCTCCCCCGACCTCGATTCCGACCCGCTGGTCCTTCGCCCGCGGGCCCGAAGATTTCGCGCCTCGCCCGAGGGCACGGTGGCGCGGATGACAATTTTTCGGCACCCGGGCATCGGGGCCGCCGATCCCACGCTGGTGCTCGGCCTCGTCGAGGCGCAGGCGGCGTGCGGCTCATCCGGCCAGGTGCGAGCCGACCCCGACCACGGCCGCGATCCCGAACACAGCGACCGCATCCGCGAGCACCGCGGCCGTGAGCCCAGGAACCAAGGCCGCAGGCACCGCCACGCGGGCGCCCAGGGAGCCGCCCCCGACGAACGCCCCCACGACGGCGCCGAGCGTGCCCGTGCCCAACGCCACGAACGGCAGCGGGACCAGCAGGCCGAGCGCGCCGAACACGACGGCCCCGGTGGCCGCTCCCGTCGCGGACGACACCGACCGCACGCCCCACACCGGCGCGAGCCCCTGGGCCACCCCCGACGCGAGGGCGAGCAGAGCGACCACGAGCAGCGCCGCCGGCGGGACGACCGTCCACCCCGACAACACCGCCAGGCACGCCACGCCCAGACACGCCACCACCGCCCCCGACAGCCCCGGGATCGGGGCCATCAACAGGCCGACCAACAGGCCGAGCGTCGCCAGGGTCCAGCCGGCCATCGTGGACATGGGCCGCGCACCTCCCGTCGGGCGGGATAGCCCGGAGGCCGACACGACGGGAGCCGCATGCAGTACCGGGGGTTCACGCTCGACCCGTTCCAGTCCACCGCGATCACCCACCTGTCCGAAGGGCGCAGTGTGCTGGTCTCGGCCCCGACCGGCACGGGCAAGACGATCATCGCGGACTGGATCGTCGACGACGCCCTGTCCAAGGGCCGACGCGTGGTCTACACCGCGCCGATCAAGGCGCTCAGCAACCAGAAGTTCCGCGACTACTGCCGGCTCCACGGAGAGGAGAACGTCGGACTGGTCACGGGAGACCTCGTCATCCGGCGGGATGCCCCGTGTCTGGTGATGACCACCGAGATCCTCCGCAACATGCTGCTCGGCGGCGACCCGGTGGAGGATCTGCACGCCGTCGTCGTCGACGAGGTCCACTTCCTCGACGATCGCGAGCGCGGCACGGTCTGGGAAGAGGTACTGATCTACCTGCCGCAGCACGTCCTGATCGTCGCCCTGTCCGCCACCCTGCCCAACCTCGACGACTTCGCGTCCTGGCTCACCAGCGTGCGCGACCGCACGGTCGAGATCATCAAGGCCGACGTGCGCGCGGTCCCGCTCGACTTCCACCTCGCCACCGAAGCCGATGGCGACGGCCTGCTCACGCCTGAAGAGTACGACCGCAACGCCCGACGCCACGGGGCCAACAACCAGCCCGCGGTCGACCGCAGCCGAGGACGAGGCCGGGGACGTGGGCGTGGCCGCGACGGCCGAGGCGGCGATCGGGGCGGTCCCCGCATGCGGCGCACCCACCCGATCGGGGTGTTCAAGATGATCCGCCGGCGCAACTGGCTGCCGATGCTGTACTTCGTGTTCAGCCGGGCCGACGCCGAGCGCTTCGCCAAGAGCCTCGCCTTCCAGTACCGGGCCGAGCTGCTCGACGGGTTCCAGCGCGACGAGGTCGCCGACTTCCTCGACGCCGCCGATCTGGGGAGCGCCCTCGACGACGAGCTGCGCGACATGTACCTGCGCGGGATCGCGTTCCACCACGCCGGGCTCCACGTGCGGCTCAAGGCGGTGGTGGAGGAGCTGTACGAGCGCAAGCTCCTGCCGGTGTTGTTCTGCACCTCGACCTTCGCGCTCGGCATCAACATGCCCGCCCGCACCGCCGTCCTGCACGGCCTGATGAAGTTCGACGGCGAGTCGGTCAAGCCCCTGACGGTCCGCGGGTTCATGCAGAAGGCCGGACGGGCGGGGCGCCGAGGGCTCGACGAGGCCGGGCACGTCGTGATCCGCATGGACTACGAGGAGTACCCGGAGTTCAAGGCGGTCCTCCGACGCTACTTCGACAAGCGCTACGAGCCGGTCCGATCCAGCTTCGGCCTGTCCTGGAACTCCATCGTCAAGCTCCTCGATCGGCACGACCTGGATCGCATCCGCCAGCTGGTGGACAAGAGCTTCCTGTCCTGGCACCTGCGCAAGACCGCCGACCAGCAGCACGCCCAGGCCGACAAGATGGAGGCCACCCTCGGCGAGACCGCCTCCAACAAGCAGCGAAAGCAGGTGACCCGCCTCCGACGCCGGGCCGACGAGGCCGGCGACAAGGCCTGGACCGAGTTCCTCGGCAAGCGCCGGTGGCTGCAGCAGGCGGGCTACCTCGGCGACGACGACACCTTCCAGGCCGGGGCCAAGATCCTGCGCCACCTGCAGATCTCCGAGATCTTCGCCACCGAGCTGGTCCTGCAGGGGGTGTTCGAAGGACTCGACGACGGCCGCCTGTTCGGCCTGCTGTGCGCGATGACCGGCCGAACCCCTCGGTCTGTCGACATCCAGGCCACGGTGGACCGCAAGGACCGCGAGCTTCTGGCCCGCGTCGAGATCGTCCGCGACGGTCCCCTCGTCACCAGCGCCGACGCCGTCTCCAAGTCCCAGACCGACTGGGAGCCCGCCCTGTTCCCCCTCGGCCGCGCATGGGCCGACGGCGCCTCCCTCGAGATCATCCTGCACCAGGTCCACAGCCGCACCGACTTCGCCGGCAGCCTCGTGATGATCTTCCGCCGCGCCAAGGAGCTCCTCTCCCAGCTCGCCGACGTCCACGCCGACATGCCCGACACCCACGCCCGCTACAAAGCCCTCGTCCGCCGCGTCGGCCGCGACGAAGTCGAAGTCGTCGACTGACCCCGAGCCCCGAGCCCGAAGGGCGAGGGACGAGGGACGAGGACCCGAGCCCGAAGGGCGAGGGACGAGGAACCCGAGCCCGAAGGGCGAGGGACGAGGAACCCGAGCCCGAAGGGCGAGGGAAAAGGGCGAGGGACGAGGGAAACCAACCCCGAGCCCGAAGGGCGAGGGAAAACAGCGACCCGCGGGGGGCGCTCGGTGGCGCCAGCCACCGTCCGCGGTGCGCGCGAGCACGTCAACCCGGCGCCACCGCGAAGCTCCCGGCGGTAGGGGGCGTCCAGGGGCGTCTGAGGCGAGGAGCGCCCGCGAGGACCGAAGGGAGCGTACTTCAAGTACGTGACCGAGGACCGCAGCCAGCGACGAAGAATCAGGCGTCCCTGGGCGTCCCCTACCCTCCGTGGCGGACGTCTCGGCCCTCTACTAGGAGCACGACCATCTGCCCCACGTTCACCGCATGGTCCCCGATCCGCTCGAGGTACCGGCTGATGCTCGTGTACGCCATCGCCCGCTCGGCCTGGTCTGGGTACTGCGCGACCACGCCGAGCCAGCGCTGGAAGCTGGCCCGGTTGAGCTGGTCGACCGCTTCGTCGGCGTCGTCGAGCCGGCGCGCTGTGGTGGGGTCGCCCTGGACGAAGCCGTCCGCCGCCTCTCGGATCATGTCGACGACCCGGCGCCCCATCTCCGCGAGCTCCGGCCCAGGCTCCAGCCCGGGTCCCGTGCCCAGATCCAGCCCCCGCTCCGCGATGTTCACGGACAGGTCGCCGACCCGCTCGAGGTCGGTCACCATCTTGAGCACCGTGGTGACGAGCCGCAGGTCGTACCCACCCGGCCGCCGCAGCGCGAGACACCGCACGCACAGGCCGTCGATCTCGATCTCGAGGTCGTCCATCGCCTCATCGGCCGCCACCACCCCGCGGGCCAGGTGCGGATCCCGCTCCAGCACGGAGCGAATCGCCTGCCCCACCATGGACTCCGCCCGCACGCACATCTGCAGGAACAGCGTGCGAATGCGCTCGAGATCTTCCGGGAGGTCCGGACGGGGGTTCATGGAGACGGCCTGAGACAACGGCGACCCTCCGCGGCACGGGGTGACACAGAACGGCGGGCGCACCTTGGGTTCAACGGATCAGGGGTATCCCGGGGACCGTGACGTCCTTGTGTCGACGCCTCGACGTTGCCCCCCCTGCCCGCGTTCACGGTGTCGTTCCGGTGACACGTCCGCGTTCCTCGGTCAACGCGCCGCGTCCCCATCCAACGTCTCGTTCCAGGTGCGCGCGATCCGGCGCGAAGCCGCCCGTGGAAGATGGAGGCGGAAGGTGCTGCCTTTTCCCTCGACGCTGGCCACCGACACCCGGGCCCCGCTCGCCTCAGCCAGGTGCTTGACGATCGACAGGCCGAGCCCGGTCCCACCGACGTCCCGGCTGCGGCCGTCATCCACCCGGAAGAAGCGCTCGAACACCCGGTCGAGCGACGCCTTGGGAATGCCCGGCCCGGTGTCGCTGACCTCGATCACGACCTCCGTCTCCCGGCCGGCCGCGGTCACCACGATCCGCCCACCCTCCGGCGTGTACTTCACCGCGTTGCCCGCCAGGTTCCCGACGATCGTGCTGACCGCCTCCCGGTTGGCGTGGGCGGTGAGTCCCTCGGGGATGTCGACCTCCAGATCGATCCCCCGCCCCTGGGCCGCGTCCGCCGCGAGGGCGCTCGCCTCGCCACACAGCGGCCCGAGCCGAAGGGTCTCCCGGGGGTACTCCTTGCGACGCGACTCCAGCTTGTGCAGCGTGAGCAGGTCCTCGAACAGCCGGTGAAGGCGCCGCCCGTGCCGCTCGATCACCGCCACCATCCGGGCCACGTCCTCGGGCATGGAGCCGGTGTCGGCCAGGAGCGCTTCCGCGTACCCGAGGATGGCGGCGATGGGCGTGCGCAGCTCGTGCGAGACATTGGCGACGAAGTCGGTGCGCGCCCGCTCTGCCCGCCGCGCCAGGCTCACGTCGCGCACCAACAGCAGCTGGCCTTGCGACATCGGATAGGCGGAGACCGCCAGATCGCGGTCGTTCATCGGGAACACGCGCTCGGGCTCCACCCGGCCGTCCGCCGCCCCCGCGATGACCTCGAGCACCTCGGGCGCCCGCACCACCTCGACCGGCAGGCGTCCCTCCGGCGGCGACGACAGCGACAGCATCTCGCCGAAGCGGCTGTTGGCCCGCGCGATCCGCCCCTTGGCGTCCAACACCGCGACCCCGGTCGGTGTGGCGTCGAACACCGCGTCCAGCCGCCGACTCGCATCTTCCAGCGCGTGCTGGGCCTCGTCGCGCGCCACCCGCAGCGCCTCCACCGCGTGCACGACCTGCCCGGCCCGGCCCGGAAGTCCGTCCGGCACCGGCCCGTCTCCGCGCCGCAGCTCGCCCGCGGCCTCCCCCAGGCGATCCCAAGCCTTGAGGGACGGAACCCAGGCCGCACGGGCCCACAAGGTGGCGATCGCCGCCACCCCGACCACTGCGGCCGCTGCCGAGGCCGACCCCAGCGCCCACGCCGCGACCGCCGCCGCCCCCGTCGCGACCGCGGCGGTGCCGGCGATGCGACGGGTCAGCTCCCCCGACGGACCGAGGTCGTCCGTCACGGCCTGCTCCTACTGGCTCGGCGACGCGTTGAAGCGGTAGCCGACGCCCCGCACCGTCTCGATGTGGCCCGACGCCCCCTCGAGCTTCTCGCGCAGCCGCTTGACGTGGGTGTCCACCGTGCGGGTGTTGAGGTCTGGCGGCATGTCCCAGACGTCGGAGAGCAGGGAGCCACGGGTCTGGACCCGTCCCGCCCGCCGCGCGAGCGTCATCAGCAGCTTGAACTCGGTCGCGGTGAGGGCGACCTCCTGCTCCTCCACCCACACGCGGTGGGCGGCCTCGTCGATCCGGAGGAGGCCGTAGTCCAGCCGCTCGGGGCCCCCCTCCTCCGCCGCCGGCGCGGACGCCTGGCGACGCAGCACCGCCCGCACGCGCAGCACCAGCTCGCGGGTGCTGAACGGCTTGGTGACGTAGTCGTCGGCGCCGAGCTCGAAGCCCACCACCCGATCGATCTCCTCGCCCTTGGCGGACAGGATGATCACCGGGACCTCGGCGGTCGCGGGCATGGACCGCAAGCGGCGACAGATCTCCGTCCCGCTCATGTCCGGCAGCATCAGATCGAGGATGACCAGCGAAGGTGTGACGTCCTCCACCTGCTCGAACACCTCGCGGCCATTGGTGGCGCGCAGGGTCTCGAAGCCTTCCCGCTTGAGGTTCATCTCGACCAGGTCGAGCAGATCGACCTCGTCGTCCACCACGAGGATCGGGCCCGTCGCGTCCATCTCCGCTCCTGCACAGGCCCGTGCCGTATCCGGGCCCGTGACGACGCGACAACCGAGGGTCCCCGCGCGATCCGGAATGACACACGGCTGTCGCCCGGCCCCCACACAGGCGGGGATGCGACCCGCCCTTGACCCCGGCCGCAGCAGGCGGCACGGTGCCTCGACCGCCGTCCCCCGGGAGCACACCCCATGATGCGCACGCTGTGGACGGGCCTGATGCTCGCCTGGCTCGTGCTGGGAGGCACGGCCCAGGCCGCGACCTATGACCCCGATCTGCGCTTCCGGACGCTCAAGACGGACCACTTCCGGATCCACTTCCACCAGGGTCTGGAGGCGGTGGCGGCGGAGATGGCCGACACGATGGAGACGGTGTTCGAGACGATGACGGCCGAGCTGCGCTGGCGTCCCCGGGGCCGCACGGAGATCGTCCTGATCGACCCCACCGATCGCGCCAACGGGTTCGCCGGCGCCGTGCCGTACCGGGCGATCACGATCTTCGTGACCGCGCCGCAAGAGGACAGCACGCTGTCGCTGTACGAGGACTGGCTCACCACCATCGGCACGCACGAGCTCACCCACGTCCTGCACCTGGAGACCCACCGGGGCATCGTGACCGCTGCGCGCGCGATCGTCGGGCGCATCGCGAGCACCAACGCCGTGTCCCCCAAGTGGATGGTCGAAGGCCTCGCCACGTTCCACGAGACCAACCACACGCCCGGCGGCCGCGGACGCAACCCGTATGTGACGATGATCGAGCGGGCGGCGGTGCTCGACGACGCCTTCCCGCCCCTGGGCAACCTCGACGGATTCCAGGCCGACCTGCCCGCGGGCAACCTCCGCTACCTGTTCGGCGAAGACTTCATGCGCTTCGTCGCCGAGCAGACCGGGCGCGACGTGTGGACACGGTGGACCCACACCTACGGGGGCCACGTCCCCTACATCCTGCCCGTGAAGAAGGTCTTCGGGCGCAGCCTGCTCCGCCTGTACCGGGACTGGCGGGCTGCCGTCACCGATCGGGTGCGCACCGAGGCCGCCCGGATCGAGGCGCTCGGCCTCCGCGAGGGGACGCCCATCTCCCCCGAGGGCGACACGTGCGACGCGCCAGCCTTCTCCCCCGACGACCGGCGGTTGATCTTCACCTGCACCAGCCGGAGGACCGGCAACGCCCTGTGGGTCGCAGAGACGGACGGGAGCGGGGCGCGCATCCTCGTGCAGGACGTCGGGGCGAAGACGTTCACCTGGCGCAGAGATGGCCAAGCGTTCGCCTACGCCGTCGAGCACCTCGTCAACCGGTTCAACACCTGGTCCGACGTGTACCTGTACGACCTGTCCACCGGCCGCTCTCGGCCCCTGACCCGCGGGGGACGCGCCCGCGATCCGGCCTTCTCCCCCGACGGAAGCCGCCTGTGGTTCGTCACCAACCGCGCCGGGCGCACGCGCTTGATGCAGCGCACCGTCGACGGCCTGGACGAGGTGGTGCACCAGCCCGACGACGACGCCCAGATCAGCACCCCCGCGTTCCACCCCGGCGGCCGCATCGTGGCGACCAGCATCTGGGAGCACGGGGCCCGGGATCTGTGGCTGCTGGACGCGCAGACCGGGGAACGCCTCCGCCGCCTCACCAGCGACGTCGCGATCGATCGCGACCCGACCTGGTCCCCCGATGGCCGCACCCTGTACTTCACCTCCGATCGCAGCGGCGTGCCCCAGATCCACGCGATCACCCTCGCAGACGCGCGGCGGTGGCAGGTCACGAACACCCGCACAGGTGCCGCCCGCCCCTCGGTCCGGGCCGACGGGGAGGTGATGGCGTTCGCCGTGTACCGGGCCACCGGCTGGGCGGTTCACCTCATGGACGTCGACCCGACCACGTGGATCGACGAAGGTCCGCTCCAGCGGCCCCTGGGTGCGCCCGACGCCCCCCTGGCCGCGCACCTCGTCCCCGAAGCCCCCCCCGTCGCCGCCCTCCCGTCGGACGCGTTCTCAGCCCCCGCGGCCCAAGCCCGACCGCGGATCGTCGCCGATCCCTTCGACCGCCCCACGGCCCACCCGGGCGCGATCGGATCCCCCGCCGACGTCCGTCAACCCGAGGCGATGGTCGGCGTCCCCGTCGCGGCCGTGTCCGGTCTCCCCCGCGGCCGGCCCGGAGCCGCCCGCCAGGACGGTGGCCCCATCGGCACCTACGAGCAGGTCCAGGTCGACGAGGCGTGGGGCGCCGCCGACCCCGACTTCCCGTTCGAGCACCCCGTCAAGCGGTACGACCCCTCCGCGTCCCTGCTCCCCCGGTACTGGATCCCCTCGTTCGGCCTGACCCCGAGGCTGCCCGCCTACGACGCGCAGGGCCCGTTCACGTTCCTGCGGGACTGGCCCGCTCCGTTCGATCTCCCCGGCTTCACCGCGATCGGGAGCACGGGCGCCACGGATCCGCTGCGCCGGTGGGGATGGAGTGCGTGGGCCGGGTACCGGACCGACGCCCACACGGGGCTTGGCGGCCTGTCGTTCACGGTCAACCGCTGGCTTCCCGTGCTCACCCTGTCGGCCAGCACCGACGCCGTCCCCTACACCTATCAGGCCCTGAACGCGTGGCAGGCCGTCGACGAGGACGGCGAGCCGGTGTTCACCTCGGCGGACCTGCGCGCCTTGTTCTTGCGGGAGACGAAGGGGGCCGTGTCCGTCAGCTGGCCCTTCTCGATTCGCTCCACCCTGTTCGGCAGCTACAGCATCACCTGGCGCGTGAGCGAGCGCGGCCTCCCCGACGATGTGTACCTGCCCTCGCTCGCGCTTCGCGGCACGATCGGGTCCCTGCAGGTCGGCTACCGGTACAGCTGGGGACAGCCCACGCCCTACGCGATCTCCTCAGAAGACGCGCGGGCGTTCGTGGCGACCGCCTCGGTGACCGCGCCCTGGCTCGGCACCTTCGCGGTCGACGAGGACGGCACGCGCACCGGCGTCACCCAGCTCCAGCTGTCCGCGGACTGGCGGGAGTACCTGGTCAACCCGCTGGCCCCCAACCACGTGTTCGCCCTGCGCGGCGGGGTCGGGGTGGCGTTCGGCGGGGCGGATCGCTTCCTCGGAAACTTCCAGCTGGGCGGCAACGGCGTCGGCGGGTTCCGGGCGCTGCGGGGCTACCCGTCCGGGGCGCGTCGGGGGGACTCGTACTGGCTGGTCGGAGCCGGGTACCGTCTCCCGCTGTGGCGGATGGACCGCGGGATCGGCACCGTCCCCGTGTTCTTCCGCTTCCTGTCGGCCGAGGTGTTCGTGGAGGCCGGGGACGCGTTCGACCGGGTCTCGAACGTCGCCGACGTGTTCGACTCCGCGCTCGTCGGCGCCGGAGCCGAGCTTCGCCTGGCGGCGATCCTCGGCTGGGCGTTCGGGGTGGACCTGCGGCTCGGCTACGCCGTCGGCATCACGCCCGGCGGGTTCGGTCCGGCGGACCCAGGCGCCGTGTACGTGCGGTTCAACGCGGGGTTGTAGCCCCAGCGCGCGCCTGCACCCCCGGTCAGCGCGCGGTCAGCGCGCGGTCGGCAGCGCGGCCCACGGCCAGACGGCCAGGGGCATCCCCGGCGTGCGGAGCAGCGCGGGCCCCAGCGGACCGAACGCCTCGCGCACGCCCGCGTCGACCACGACCTCCCAAGAGGCCACAGCCCCCTGGCCCGCCATGTCCCGGAGCGCATCGAGCGGACTGCGTTGGTTGGGATCGTCGTGGGTCGCCACCACCGGCCGCTGGGCGGGATCTCCGTCCGCGAGCGCCGCAGCCCATGCGATGGCGTCGGACAGGTCGCCCAGCCGGTCCACCAAGCCCCGATCGAGGGCCTGGCGCCCGGTCCACACCCGTCCCCGACAGGAAGGCTCGACCTCGGACACCGGACGTCCCCGCCCGGCGGCCACCCGGTGGACGAACCCGTCGTAGACCCGGCCCAGCTCCGTCCCGAACCGCTGCCGCTCGGCCTCGGTGAACCGGCGGACCGGCGAGAACGCGGCCAGGGACGGCCCACCCCCGACGGCCTCGGTCGTCACCCC
>JAUHWK010000033.1 GCA_030424555.1 bacterium
GGGCGCGGCATGGGCGGATCTCCTCCGAGGGACGGAGCCTGAAACCCACGGCGCGGCCTCGGGTTGCGGTTCAGACCCCGGGGAGTCCGGACTCGGGGTCCATCTCGCCCGGGGCCGCGGCGTCGGCACCCTGGATCGGCGCGAGCGAGCCGGCCGGGCCCTTGTCGCGCCACTGCCGCGTCTCGAGCACCCGTCCGTCGGCCACCGTGGCCTCGGTCACCGTCCGCCGGTCCAGATCCGTCCGGCCGCCCACGATCAGGACGGAGCCCGAGCCGTGTTCCCGCATGCCCCCGACCCAGCTCCAGATCTCCGCCCCCGGGCGGTCTTCGGCCGGACGCCGGGCATCCGGCGGCCCCAGCACCGCCTCCAGCCACGCCGCGCCGCCGTCCCCGTCCGGGACGCGTTCGAGCGTGGCCGCCCCGACGATCGCCCCGTAGGGCTCCTCGGACGACTGGCTGGTGACGACGCAGCCGGAGGCCGCCAGAAGGGCCGCGGCCGCCGCGACGGGGTGGGTCTCCATCGACCACACGCTGGTGGCGTGGCAGCGCGATGTGCGAGGTACGCCCGAGGTGGTGGAGGTGGAGGACACGACGTGGACGACGTCGATGGGCCAGGACACCTACCGCGCGTTCGTGCTGGTGGCGGTCAGCCGCAACGGCCAGCAGAGTGCGCCCGTCTCCTTGGTCGTCGACACGGTCCTGGGGTCGGTGGCACGCATCGCAGATCCCACCACCCAGAGCACCCTGGCGGGCATCGAGGTGTCGTGGAGTCCGGGAAGCCCTGCGGCGTCTGAGGTCGAGGTGTACGTGAGCCGCTACGCCGCGTTCTCGTCGCCCTATGGATCCGCGGTGGCGTCGGTGTCATCCGGGCCTGTGACGGTCCCCGCCTCGGTAGAGGGCGAGACGGTCCACCTGTTGCTCGTGCCGCGAGATGCCCAGGGGGTGGCCGGCGAAGGCGTGGCGATCACCACGACGTGGGATCCACCCCCTCCGCCCGATGCCCCAGCGTCCCTGTCGGCGGTCGTCACCGAGAGCACCGTGGAGCTGTCGTGGGATGAGCTGCCCGGGGTGGACAGCTACCGGCTGGCTCGTGCGATGGACGTCCCACCCACTGGCCTCGGAACTGCGGTGTCTGGCGGCGCCTTCTCCGACACCCAGGTCAGCGACGACGAGGTCTGGCACTACGCGCTGTACGCGGTCGATGCGATCGGTCGCGCGTCGGCCCCTGCCCGGCAAGCGGTGAGGACGTCGTACATCGGGTGCCCGGACGGTCAGGCGGAGATCGACGGGCTCTGCGAGCCGGTGTTCGCGCGAGTGGTGATGGCCGACGGGGAGATGCGGTGCGCCCTCGACACGGCGGGCGGGCTGTGGTGCTCGCAGGTGGTGCTCCCCGACGCGCTGCGAGGGGTCCGGGTGAAGGACCTGTCGATGCGCCACCAGTCGATGTGCGTGCTTGCGACCGACGACACGGTGACGTGCTTCCAGGGGGCCAACGGGGTGCTGCTCGGGACCCTGCCGTTCTCGGATGCCGCGACGCCCTTGAAGCGGATCGCCTCGGCGACGCAGGGCGCCTGTGTCGTGGATGCGTCCGACAAGCTCTGGTGCGCGACCTACGGATCGACGGTGTTTCCGTCGGGCTGGGACGACGGGAGCCTGGAGGTCGTGGACATCGCCAGTGAGACGTTGGACGTCCACAACCCAGCGCGGGTGTGTGTGCTGGACACCGAGGGCGCCATGCTCTGCGACGTCGGCCTCGGGACGCCCTGGACGTACCTCGACGACCCGGGCGTTCCGCCCTTGGTGGAGCTGGTGGGCACCCGCTTTGCCAAGGATGCGGCAGGTCACTTGTACTGGACGGTGTCGCCCGGCGGTGTGCCGGCGCTGTGGCCCGACGCGACCTTCACGATGGCCACGTCGGCCAACGACAACCTGTGCGCGCTCGATGACACGCAGGCGTGGCGGTGCATGGGGCCCGACCCGGATGCCGATTCGTTGTTCGTGGAGGTGCCCACGGATGTGGTGGATGTGGCCCTCACAGAGGTCTTCCAGGCGATGGGCGGGTGCTGGGTGACCTCGGGGGGCAGGTTGGACTGCGCCAACGACCACCTGACGCTCCCGTCATTGGCGATTCCGTCACGCTTGCCGTCCCTCTCGTCGTTTGCGATGGACGAGCTCAACCTGTGTGGCGTGGGCATGGCCGATGGTGGTCTGGCCTGCACCCAGACCTTCTCGGACGGGCAGACCGACGCGCCCATCTCCCCGCCGTTGGATCTCGGTCCGGTCGATGCTGTGAGGATGGCCCGGTACCTGGCGTGTGGTCACGAGACGGGCGCCGACCTCTGGCGTTGCTGGGGCACGCTGTCCTCCACGGGATCTGCGGTCTCGCTCGACCTGGCTGGGATCGGCATGTTGGCGGCGAGTGGCCACGGCGTGTGCGGAATCGAGGAGGCGACCGGCACGATGTCGTGCTGGGGGCATCGGCTTCCCGCGACCGGGCCGACCGACCTCGGCGTTGCGATGGACGTGGCGGTGGCGCACACGAGCCTGTCATCGAGCGGCTACGCCTGTGCGTGGTTCGACGGGTACGGGCGCTGGCGTTGCTGGGGGGAGTCCTCGAATCCAACCTTTGGCAGCGCGCTCTTCCCGCAGGCACCATTTGACTACCCAGGTCGGCCCGAGATCGGCTCGGGCTATGGGTGTGGCGTCGATGGGCAGGGAGACCTGGTCTGCTACCCCGAGGGTTACAACGATCGCTGGGCGGTGCCGGAGCCTCCCTCCGATGCGTATGTGGCCCTGTCGGCGAGCGCGAACACCTGGATGTGTGCCGTGTCCGCATCCGGTGCTGTCGCGTGCTGGGGCTTCGAGGACGGCGACGATGCCGTGCCTGCGGACGTGACCGACATCGTGCAGGTGGACCTCCACGAGGACGAGGCCTGCGCGCTGGATGAGACAGGCAACGTGCTGTGCTGGGAGCGAGGATCGGACGCGCTGCTCGTGCCACGATGGCGATCGGCGCCGCGGCGAATCATCCCGGGTCAAGGAGGTGCGCAGTGAGCGGGCGCGCGCGGTGGTGGATTGGAGGCGTGGTCTTGATGACCGGCGTGGTCTGGTGGATGTCGACGCCGCGCCCGGGGCCGAATGGGTCGGACCCTGCGGTGGAGGCGCGGCGGTCGTCTGGGCCGCTGAGCTCGGCGGGTGCCCCTGGGCTTGCCCGTCGGTCCCTCGAGCGTCCCGAGGAGGCGGTGGTCGCGCAGGTCCGGGCGACGCTCGCGGGCTTCGATCCCGAGGCGTCGGAGGGCCCGAAGCGCTTCGCGGACGCCGTGTTCGGGCTGCGAGACGCGCCCCAGATGGCGCCGGGCTTTGTGGAGGTGGCGGCGGACCCCACGGCGCCGATCCGGGTGCGAGAGGCGGCGGCCGACGTGTTGGCGCAGGAGGGGAGTGCGGGGTCCCAGCAGGCATTGCGTGCGCTCCTGGATCGCGAAGACCTCCGAGGAGACGAGGCGGAGCTCTGGCTGCTGCAGCGGGTGGGCCTGCTCACGGCGCCCACGCACGAGACGGCCACCTGGGTGGCCGCGCGGATGGAGACCGCGGTGGGAGAGGAGGCCGCGGCACTCGCGTTCACGGCGGGCGCGGTGGCCGGACGTCCAACGGTCTCAGAGGAGGATCGGGCCGCGCTGGACGGCGCGCTGCAGCAGGCCATGGCGGCGTCCGATCCCCGCGTGCGCGCTGCGGCGACCGCAGGATGGGGCAACCGTCACCGCGACGATGGCCTCTCGACGCTGGTGGCGATGGCGGGCGATGCCGATCCGCGGGTGCGTGAGGCGGCCGTGTGGGGCGTCCGGCACCTGCCGGGGACTGGTGCGGACGGGGTCGTGGTCCTCGGCGCGGAGGACCCGGCCTGGACGGTCCAGCGGGTGGCCCTGAAGGTGGCTGCCACGCGGGAGCCCAGCGATGTCTTGGGGACCGCGGTGGCCATGGCCGCAGAGGGCGACGTGGACCCCCGATGGGCCGACGAGCTCACCCATGCGATCGAGCGACAGCTGGTGGGCGCCCCGCGCGATGCCGCACTTCGGGCGGTGTTGGTGCAGGCGGTGGACTCGCCCTCTCTGCGGGCGCGCATTCGGGGCATGCTCGCGGCACCGTGACCCCGCGTGCCCGCGTCGCGTTCGTGCCCACCGTGCTGGGAACGGTGCGACGGGGCCGGGCTGCGGGGCGCTGGGGCTCTCAGACCTCCGTGAGCACGGCGTCCACGGCCTTCTGGATGGCGTCGACGTCGGCCATCTGAAGGGGGCGATCCTGGGCCATGATCCAGGCGAGGGTCTTGAGGCTGGTCACCAGGGTGTTGGCCTGCTCGGCGCTGGCGCCCTGGAGGTGCGTGGCGTCCGCGTACTTCTGGAACCAGGCGATCACGTCGGGCTGACGGAGCAGCGCGTCGGCGACGGCGGCGTCTCCGTGGGTCTTGATGGCCTCGGTGACGCACCAGGTGCCCTCGAGCCAGATCCCGGCCTTGACCAGCGCCAGCAGGTCGTGGGCGGCGGGAACCGACTCGTGCTGCAGGACCTGCACGCTCAGCTCGTCCAAGGCGACGAACAGCTCGTCGGCGTTCATGGCGTCGGCGCGCAGCTTGGTGAGGATCTCGTCGATCGTGGCCTCGACCTTGGGGGCGACCTTGAGGGTGGCGATGCCCTGCTTGGCCTGCTCGAGGCGGGCCATCGTGGCGGCCTTGTCGGCGGTCTTGGCGGTCAGCACGGTGTCGGCGACGATCACGCCCACGCGCACGGCGACGACGTTGGCGGCGGTGCGGTCGAAGTGGAACGACCAGGTGGGCACGATGGCGCCGAGGTCCTTGTCGATGCCGGCCTTGTGGACCGAGGCGTCGACCTCGCGGGGCGTGGGGACGCTGAGATCGGCCGCCTGGTCCTCGACGGCCTCCACGGGCACCTCGTCGGGGAGCGGGGCGGCAGGGGGCGGTGCAGGATCGCCCCCAAAGCAGCCAGAAACCAACACCACCACGCAGGCGACAGGGAACAGGACTCGGCTCGACGGCATGCGCACTCCGTTCGTCGCCCCGTGGGTAGTGAGGGCGCTGGGACGTGTCGAGCCAAAGGGGATCCTCGACATTCCAGCGCTCTGTGACAGCGGGGGGACCCGCGGGGTCGATACACGCCCTGCATCGTCCTGGAGGTCCCGTGGCCAAGCCCCTGATGTGTGACCCGTCCCTGTTCGAGCGCGACCTGTCTGGAGCCACCTACGTCGTCACCGGAGCCAACTCCGGGATCGGGTGGGTCACCGCCCGGCAGCTGGCCGCCCAGGGGGCGCGGGTCGTGCTCGGGTGTCGTCGCATGGACCAGGCCCAGGCCGCGATCGCCACGATCCACGAGGCCCATCCCGACGCCGATCTGGTCGCCTACCGGCTCGACCTCGGCGACCTGGACAGCGTGCGGTCCTTCGCGTCGGACGTCCTGGGCGCCTGTCCGCGGATCGACGGGCTGGTGAACAACGCGGGCATCATGAACACGCCGCGCGGCACCACCGCCCAGGGCTTCGAGTCCCAGTTCGGCGTGAACCACCTGGGCCACTTCCTGCTCACCGACCTGCTGCTGGATCGGCTCAAGGACTCGGCCCCCGCGCGCATCGTGTGCCTGTCGAGCTGCTACCACGACCAGGCGATGGGCCGAGACGGCGACATCCACCTCGACGACCCCAACTACGAGACGCGGCCGTACGATGGGTGGGAGGCGTACGCGCAGAGCAAGCTCGCCAACCTCCTGCACGCCAAGGGGCTGGCCGCGCGGCTGGAGGGCACGGGGGTCACGGCGGTGAGCGTGCACCCGGGCTGGGTCCGCACCAACCTGATCCGCCACTCGATGCCGGTGTGGATCCAGGACTGGATCGTCGCCCCGCTGATGCGTCGCCGGGGCCTGATCGAGCCGTGGGAGGGCACGCAGACCACCCTGCACGCCCTGCTCGATCCGTCCGTGCCCGAGCACAACGGGGCCTTCTACAGCCAGACCGGGATCTACCGAGACAAGGCGGCGGCCAAGGGCGGCTGGCCGCTGCGGTCCCCCAACCCCCGCGCCCACGACGCGGCCTTGGTGGATCAGCTGTGGGATCTCAGCGAGCGGCTGGTCGGCGGAGCCGGCGCCGCGTCGGCCTGACCACGGCGTTCAGGCGTCGTCCTGAGCGGCGCACCATAGCAGGGTGTGGCCGAGGCCTCCGACGTCGTCGGTCTGCTCCACCGCTGTGAGACCGGCGGCCTCGATCAGCGGCAGGAAGGCGTGGGCGCTGTACATGCGGCTGTTTCCGTTGGCCATCGTCGTGAAGTACAGCGAGGTGGCGTGCAGGATGTGGGTGCCGGCCTCGAACCGCTGGCGATCCCACAGCAGCTCCAGGATCGCGATCCGCCCACCGGGGTTCAGCCCGGCCCGGGCGCGGGTCAGGATCGACACGATCTCCGGCTCACTGAAGCAGTCGAGGAGCTGGGACAACCACACGACGTCGGCGCCCTTCGGCAGTGGGACGTCTGGGTTGAGCAGGTCCATCGGGTGCAGGGTGGCGCGCTCGCGCAGACCGGCCTCGGTGAGGGTGGTGTCCACTTCGGCGAGCTGACCGGGATGGTCGACACAGGTGACGCGAACGCCGGGGTCACGCGACAGCAGGGTCTTCGCGAAGCGTCCGGTGTTCGCCCCGATGTCGACGACGTGGGCCGGCCGATGCGCGAGCACTCGGTCCAGCGCAGGGTCGAACGCGGCGTCCGAATAGAAGTGGTCGAACGCGAACCAGCTCGTGCGGGCAGGCTCGGGGAGTGTGGCGAGCGCCTCGTAGATCGTGGGCTTGTCCGACAGGACCTCAAGCCCGGCGGGGCGCGCCTCGCGGACGGCGTCCTGGAGGCGATCGAGGCCGGCGTAGCAGACGTCCTGGGTGAAGTCCATGTTGACCCGGGTCATCGGGTCGCGTTCCATAAACACCCCGACCATCGTGATCTCGAACCGCCGGGCTTCGTCGAGCGACACCACCCCAGCAGACAGGCCCATCTCCAGCAGGACCAGCGTGCCGTACGGGGGCACGTCGACCGCCTCCGCGATCTCCTCGACGGTCCCGGGACCCTGGTCGTACAGGCGGCGGAGGATGCCGAGGTCGCGTAGGGCCCGAACCGCCTGGAATGCGAACGGGCCGAGGGCGAGGCGCTGGGCTTCGAGGCGAACGGCGTCAAGGCTGCGGCGACGTCGGCGGGTGTCGGGCATGTGGGGCTCCCAAGGCTGCCCGTTGCCGTACCGAGGTAGGCCGTCCGGCGCCCCACCTGGCGGCCCCGGTCGACGTTCCATGACACCCCTTGGCCGCCGATTCGTCGCCGCCGAACACCGGGTTCGACAGGGCGCTGCGGGTCAGCGTGCCTCGACGGCCTGCTTGAGGTCGGCGGCGTACTGGTCGAACACCGGGGCGAAGTCGGGCAGGGAGCCCTTGATCAGCGGCAGCATCAGCCCGCGGAACACCTCGTCCATCTCGAACCGGCAGCCGTCGGGCGTGGGGGTGACGGTGAAGGTGCGGGTGCCTTGGAACATCGGCATCATCCCGTCCTGCCACACCATCCGATGGGGGGCGTCGAGCGACACCACCTTGGGGGTGAACGTGCGGTCGGAGATGGGGACGCGGATCCGAAGCGTGGTGCCCACGGCGATCGGTCCGGTGATCTCGGTCACGGTGGTGTTCCACGTGGGGAACGCGTCGGCGTCCGTGAGCAGGCCCCACACCGTGTCGGCGGGGGCGCGGACGTCGCGGACGACGTGGTAGCGCAGGCGGAAGGTGCTGGACTCGCAGGTGGTGTTCACGGGGGCTCCTGGTGAGGACGCCCCACGCTCACCCGGCGGGCGGGGCCTCGTCTTGTACGAACACGACCACGTTGGGGGCGAAGTCGGACGGGCCGTCGGGAGGGTAGTAGCCGCGGTACCCGCGTGGCACGCCTCCGGTCATGGTGCGGAAGTCCCGGATGAAGTGGGCCTGGTCGTAGTACCCGGCGGCGTGAGCCACCTCCGCCAGGGAGACCCCGGGGTCCTGCATCAGGGCGCGCAGGGCGGTCTGGAAGCGCAGGATGCGCGCGGTGGTCTTGGGTGGGATCCCGAGGAAGTGGGCGAACAGCCGCTCCACCTGACGCACGGAGCATCCCGCGTGGTCTGCGAGGTCGGGCACGGAGACGTCCCCGGGGGCGGCGCGCAGGCGATCGAGCGCGGCGCGGAAGGTGTGGAGGCGGTCCGTCGGACGCAGGCGCGCGAGGAACCAGGCGTCGAGGGCCTGGGCCTGGGCGTCGGGATCGGGGGTGGACGACAGCGTGGCGGTCAGGGCGTCGACGCCGTCTCCGAGGGCCGCGGACGGCGGGGGCGTGCGGTTCGTGAGGTCCCGAAGCCGGACGGTCGTGAACGGGGCGAGCCCGCCCAGGTGAAACCGCACGCCCGTGGTGCGGCCTTGTCCGGCCTGGTGGATGCGGAGGGGGACGGTGCGCTGCGCGTCGAGGTTGGGGCCGTGGAAGGTGTGGGTGTCGCCCCCGATCACCGTGCGCGTGTAGGTGGCGCCGAACGGGAACACCAGGTCGGGCCGGGCATCGACGTACGCGTCGATCCGCACGTCGATCGGCCCGTCGGCATCGGACACGAACCAGTAGTGCTCGAGGAACGGGCGGAGCGGAGGGGCGGGGGTGCGCAGGGTGTACATGGGGCCTCGTGACCCGGTGGCGCTGGGCCTGTCCAGCCCTCGATCCTGCGCCTTGGCACAGACGTCTCCGCGGACAGGAGGTATGGTGGCGTCCCGGGCACGCTTGAGGTCTCCATGCGCACCGTCTCGTCCGCCGTCCCACCGTTGTCCGTGCGCCTCGTCGTGGGCTTGTCCGTGGGCCTCGCCGCTTGTGGTCCAGGTCCGGTTCCGCCGTTCGAGGAGACCGCGGCCCATCCCGAGGCCGCGTTCCTGTCGGTGACCGGCACCGCGTCGGGCGACCTGTGGGTGGTGGGCGCACAGCCGTCGCCCAACGCCGAGCCGGTCGTGCTGCACCGGGAGGACGGGGCGTGGACCCCCATCGCCACCGGGCAGGTCCACGATCTGTGGTGGGCTCACACCTTCGAGGACGGCCCGACCTTCTTGGCGGGTGGCGGGGCCACGGTGCTCAAGGTGGAGGGCGACGCGGTCGAGCGCACGCCCACGCCGGTGTTCTTCGGCAACACCGTGTACGGCGTGTGGGGCGCGACGCCCGACGACATGTGGGCGGTCGGGGGCTTCGCGGGCCGCGATGGCTTCGCGTGGCGCTACGACGGCGCGGCCTGGACCCCGGTCGACCTCCCCGACGACCTGCCTCGCACGGGGGCGGGCGAGATCCCGGCCCTGTTCAAGGTGTGGGGACGGGGTGCCGACGACGTCTGGCTGGTGGGCGGCCTGGGCACGGTCCTGCACTGGGACGGCCAGCGCCTGGACCGGGTGGAGGTCGCCACGGACGAGCAGCTGTTCACCGTCACCGGAGACGACGCCGAGGTCGTCATCGTGGGCGGGTCCGACCAGGGCGTGGTGCTGCGCGGGGGGCTCGACGGCTTCGTCGACGACACGCCCGAGGGCGCCCCGTTGCTCCAAGGCGTCACCCTGCACCCCGACGGCACGACCTGGGTCGCGGGGGCCGGTGGCTTTGCGGCGCGGCGGCATCCCCGCAAGGGCTGGGAGCCCGTCGACCTCGGCTTTGTCGAGGCCCCGCAGTCGGTCCACGCGCTGTACGCCGCACCCGACGGCAGCGTGTGGGGCGCGGGCGGTGGCGTGCTGTCCCCCAACCTGGACGCGGGCGTGATGTGTGGGCCCGAGGACGTCCCGCGGTGGATGCCCGAGTTGGACACGACCGTGGTCGACGAGACCTGCCCCGAGGGCCGCGTGGACATCGCGCCCGATCAGAGCATCGCGCGGCGGTGGAACGAGCTGCTGCTGGACAGCATCCGGCGCGACATCCCGCACCCGCCCAAGCACGCCCGCAACCTGTACCACGTGGGCATCGCGATGTTCGATGCCTGGGCGGCGTACCAGGACACGGCGGTCGGCGTGCTGCACACCGATCGGGAGACGGCCGACGACCTCGACGCGGCCCGGGACACGGCCCTGTCCTACGCGACCTACCGGGTGCTCACCCACCGGTACGCCACCGCGGTGGGGGCGGCGATCAGCCTCGATTGCTACGATTCCTTCATGGACGTCCTCGGGCTCGATCCCACGGACACCCACACCGAAGGCGACGACCCGATCGCGGTGGGCAACCGCATCGGCGAGGCGATCATCGCGCACTTCGCCGACGATGGCGCGAATGAGGCCAACGGGTACGCCGACACCACCGACTGGGCCCCATCCAACCCGGTGATGATCGTGGACCGGCCCGGCACCAACGTGGTCGATCCCGACGTGTGGCAGCAGCTCAACCTCGGCACGGCCGAGACCCAGAACGGCATCGTGCTCGAAGACAGCGTCCAGCCCTACATCGGGCCCCAGTGGCGGCACGTCGAGCCCTTTGCGATCACCAAGGACCCCGTCACCGGGCTGTACTCGGATCCGGTCGACGGCTACCCGACCGTGAACGATCCCCAGATGCTCGACGACGTGGTGCAGGTGATCCGTCGCTCCGCCCACCTCGACGTGGACGACGGTGTGATGATCGACATCGGACCGGCTGGCCGGGGCGACAACAGCCTCGGCGCCGACGATGGCGACGGGTAC
The DNA here is from genome assembly GCA_030424555.1 of bacterium. Classification (GTDB taxonomy): domain Bacteria; phylum Myxococcota_A; class UBA796; order UBA796; genus JAUHWK01. The sequence goes on from JAUHWK010000033.1 coordinate 10,728, forward strand.
GACCTCAACCCGGTCACGGGCCAGCCCTACGCCCCTAACCTCGTGCCGCGGGGAGACTTCGCGCGCGTGGTGGCGGAGATCTGGGCGGACGGGCCGTCGTCAGAGACGCCCCCCGGCCACTGGGTCGACCTCGGCAACGAGGTGTCGGACCGGCTCGCGGCGGACGATCTCGTGCCGTTCGGACAAGGGGACGCCGTCGATCGCCTGGCGTGGGACGTCGGCCTGTATCTGACCGTGTCGGCGGCCGTGCACGACGCAGCGATCAGCGCGTGGGAGCTCAAGCGCGACAGCCTCGGCCCCCGCCCGATCACCCTGATCCGATGGATGGGCCAGAACGGCCAGCGCACCGATGCGTCCCTGCCCAGCTTCCACGAGGACGGCCTGCCCCTGGAGGACGGGCTGATCGAGCTGATCACCGAGGAGTCCGCGGCGGAGGGCGGGCGGCACCACCACCTGCGGTGGCACGTCGGCGAGATCGCGATCTGGGGATGGCCGGGTGAGCCTGGCGACCGCGCGAACGACCACACCCCGCTGCGCTGGATGCGCGCCAAGGACTGGATCCCCTACCAGCGGCGCACCTTCGTCACGCCCGCCTTCCCGGGGTTCACCTCGGGCCACAGCACGTTCAGCCGGGCCGCGGCCGAGGCCCTCACCGCCTACACCGGCAGCCCGTACTTCCCCGGGGGCCTGCACGAGCACGTGCTCGAGGCGTACGACTACCTGGTGTTCGAGGCGGGGCCGACGCAGCAGGTCCGCTTGCAGTGGGCCACCTACGCGGACGCAGCCGACCAGGCCGGGCAGTCGCGCCTGTACGGCGGCATCCACATCTTCGCCGACGATCGGGTCGGGCGGATCAACGGGGAGAAGGTGGGCCTCGCGGTCGCGGACCTCGCCCGCGAGCACGTGTTCGGCACCCCCTGACCCCGTCTGGCACTCCATCTGGCACTCCATCTGGAACCCCATCTGGCACCCCAACGGGCACCTCGGCGGGGCGCGTCGCCACACCGGCAGGGCGTTTCTCAGGCTAGGCCATGGGCACCCCCTCGGAGCTGTGCATGGCCGTCCACGAGTGCTTTCCGTCCCTGCGCGTGACCGATGGGTCCGCAGCGATCGCCTGGTATGTCGCGGTGTTTGACGCCACCGAGCGCTTTCGGCTGGTCGATCCGGCCGATGGCCGGGTGGGCCACGCCGAGGTGGCGCTGGGCGAGGGGATGGTCCTGATGCTGTCCGACGCCTACCCGGAGATGGGCCTGCACGCGCCACCCGCGGAGGCCGGTCGGTCTGGGTTCGCGCTCCACCTGCACGTGGACGACGCCGACGCCCTGATCGCCAAGGCGGTCGAGGCGGGCGCCACCCTGCTGCGCGCCCCCTCCGACCAGTTCTACGGCGAGCGATCGGGGACCATCGTGGATCCCTACGGCCACATGTGGACGATCGGGCATGACATCGAGGACGTCACGCCCGAGGAGATGCAGCGCCGGTGGGACACGATGGGCGAGGGCTGAGGCCCCCGCTCACTCGGCGTGCAGGGCGAGCTTGGCGAGGGCGTCCTCGGGGGTCTGGTAGACCGTGGCGACCTCGTGGCCGTCGCGGACCTTGCGCAGGCCGTCGATCAGGATGCGCTCGTCGTCCTCCAGGCCGTGCTCCACCAAGTAGACGTGCGGCTTGCTCGCCTTGATCGCGATCTCGCGCTGGTGGGCGATGCCCTCCTCGTCCACGACGTACACGCAGGTCTTGTCGAGGACGGAGAAGGTCGCCTTCTGCGGGATGATCATCGCGTCCTTGAGCGGGGTGGTCACCACGATGTTGCCCGTCTCCCCGTGGCGCAGGAGGCCGTCGGGGTTGGGGAAGGTGGCGCGGAACGCGATCGTGCCGGTCTCGTTGTCGAAGTCGGCCTCGATGGTCTCGACCAGGCCGGGGTGCTCGAACATCTCGCCGTTGGCCAGGCGGAGCTGGACCTCGAACGGGTCGTGGCGGTTCATGCGCCGGCGGTAGTCCAGGTACTCGGCCTCGGTGACGTTGAAGTACACCCAGACCTTGTGGTTGTCCGCGAGCGTGGTGAGCAGCTCGCCCTCCTCGACCAGGCTGCCCCGGCGGACCTCCAGCCGTCCCATGATCCCGTCGAACGGGGCCTCGATGCGGGCGAGATCGAGGTGGGCCTGCGCGAGCGCCTGCTCGGCGTGGGCCTTGTCGCGACGGGCCTGGGCGAGCTTGAGCTCGTTGGGGGACACGACGTGGCCGTCGGCCAACGCGCGGGTGTTGTCGTACTCGATGGACGCGAACTGGGCCTCGGCGGCCGCCCGCTGCAGCTCGGCCTCGTAGACCCGAGGGAGCACCTGGAACATGCGATCCCCCTTGGAGACCTCCTGGCCCTCGTCGACGTAGATGTCGTCGACGTAGCCTCGCTCCAGTGCGCGCACTTCGATGTGCTGGATGGCCTGGATCTGGGCGACGTACTCACGCTCCAGGGTGGTGTCGGACCGCAGGGGGCGGGTCGCGGCGTACGCGCCGTGGGCTTCGTGGTGACCGGATCCCTCGTGGTGTCCACCACACCCCGCGAGCGGGGCGAGGACGACGAGGGGCAGCAGGACGCCCAGGGGGGCGAGGAGTTGGGACATGGGACGCATCAGCGGCCTCCTTCGACGTGGGTGGATGCAAGGGTGGTGTCGGGCAGGGGCCCGGGCTCGGGCCAGCCGCCCCCGAGGGCGCGGTACAGATCGATGCGGGCGCCCACCTGCGACAGGCGGGTCTCCGCGAGCTCAAGCTCGGCTTCCAGGGCCTCCCGCCGGGTGGTGAGCACCTCGAGGTAGTCGGCGCGGGCGGCCCGGAAGAGCTGGTTGGACGTGTCGACGGCTTCTTCCAGCCGCTCGACCTGCCGGGCCTTGTGGGCCTGGCGGTGGTCCATTTTCTCGATTGCCGCGAGCTGTTTGTCGATGTCGACGAACGCGAACAGCGTGGTCTGCTCGTACTCGAGGACGGCCTTCATCTGCTCGGCGTTGGCGGCGTGGTACTCCGCCTTGAGCTCCGAGCGGTTGAACAAGGGCGCCATCAGCTGCCCGACCACGTCGTACATCAACGACGCGGGCAGGGCGGCGAACTTGACCGGGTTGAACGCGTCGATGCCGAAGCGCGCGTCGATCGACAGGGACGGGAAGAACCGTGCCCGGGCGACCTTCACGTCCAGCTCGGACGCGGCGAGCGCCTGTTCTGCAGCCCGGATGTCGGGGCGGCGCGTCATCATCTGGGCGGGCAGGCCGGCCGTCATCGATGCCAGGGGCATGGACACGAACCGGTCGACGTCGCGGTCGATGGGCTGTGGGTAGCGACCGACGAGGGCGTTGAGGTGGTTCTCCGCCTCGACGATCGCCTGGGCGACGGCGTAGCGACGGGCTTGGGCACGCAAGAGCTCGGCGTCGAAGCGCTGGACGGCGAGCGAGGTGGCGCGGGCGGCGTCCTTCTGCATCTGCACGACCGGGATCGCCTCCTCGATCAGGGCCACGTTCTGGTCTAGGACCGCCAGCTGCCGATCGAGCGAGACCAGCTCGTAGTAGGCGTGGGCGATCTCGGCGACGAGGCCCGTGGACAGGAAGGTCCGGCCTTCGATGCTCTGCAGCCAGCGGGCGCGCGCGGCCTGGGTGGCGTTGCGCAGCTTCTTCCAGATGTCGATCTCCCAGCTCGCCTTGAGCGCGATCTGGAAGCTGCCCAGGTGCTCGGGGACCTCGCGTCCGGGCTCCATCTCCACCGCGGCATCCGCGGCGCCTTGGCTGGTGTAGCGGCCCACCTTCTCGACCCCGGCACCGATGCCGAGGCCGACGGTGGGGAACACCTCCCCGCGACGCGCCATGATGGCGGCGTTGTGGACGTGGATGTCCATCGCGGCCATCCCCAGCTCCTGGTTGTGGCGCAGGGCCTCGTCGATCAGGGCGACCAGGTGGGGGTCTTGGAACACCGCGTCGGCACGGAGGTCCTCGAGGTCGTTCTCCCCGGCGAGGTCGTCGCCGAACGAGGCGGGCAGGTCGATCTCCGGAGGGCGCAGATCGATGCCCTTGACCTTGGGGACACAGCCGACCGCGCCGAGCAGGACGAGGGACAGCAAGAACCGGCGGGCACGGGGCAGGCCGGTGGGGGGGGTACGGTCAGCCATGGGCGTAGCCCTCCTCGGTCAGGGGCACGTCGGTCTCGTCGCGGAGCAGGGGAGGGCCTTCGGCCAGCGCCCCGAACACGACGTACAGACCGGGGATCACGACCACGCCGAACACCGTCCCGAACAGCATCCCACCGAGCGCCGACGCGCCGATGGTGCGGTTGGCGATGGCGCCGGGGCCGTGCGCGAACACGAGCGGGAGCAGGCCCGCGATAAAGGCGAACGAGGTCATCAGGATGGGACGGAACCGCGCCCGTGCTCCGTCGATGGCCGCGTCCACCAGCGACAGGCCCTGGTGGCGTCGCTGCACCGCGAACTCGACGATCAACACCGCGTTCTTGCCGAGCAGACCCACCAGCATCACCAGCCCGATCTGGGCGTAGATGTCGTTGGCCAGGCCCATCGACCACAGCATCACGAACGAGCCGAACAGGCCGGCGGGCAGGGAGAACATCACCGCGAGCGGCAGCACGAAGCTCTCGTACTGGGCCGCCAGCACCAGGTAGACGAACGCGAGGACGACGAAGAAGATGGCGAGCGCCTCGTTGCCGCGGCGTGCCTCGTCGAAGCTCAGGCCCTCCCAGGCCACGTCGTAGCCGCGGGGGAGGGTGGCCTCCGCGACCTCGCGCACCGCCTGGATCGCCTGTCCCGAGGTGTAGCCGCGGGCGGGCGTCGCGCGGATTGCGGCGGAGTTGTACAGGTTGTACCGCGTGATCTCATTGGGCCCGAGCGTGTCGTGCATGCTCATGAACGCGGCGTACGGGACCATCTCGTCGCGGTCGTTCTTGACGTACAGGTCCATGATGTCGGACGGCATCCGCCGGAACTCGGGGGCGGCCTGCGTGTACACCTTGAAGAACTGTCCGAACCGGATGAACCCCTGCTCGTAGGTGGAGCCCACGAGGATGTCGAGGTTGTCCATCGCGTCCTTGATCGACACGCCCTTCTGCATGGCCCGCTGGTTGTCGATCGTGAGCTCGACCTGCGGGTAGTCGGCGGCGTAGAACGTGAACATGCCGGTGAGCTCGGGCCGCTCGGCGAGCGCGTCCATGAACTCCCGGTTGAGCTCGTCGAAGACCTGGGCGTCGTCGGAGGCGGTCTTGTCGATCAGCCGGAACGCGAGGCCACCGGCGGCGCCGTACCCGGGGACGGCGGGGGGCTCGAAGAACTCCAGCACGGCCCCGATGTCCTGGGTCTTCTCCTCGAGCTCTTCGATCACCTCGTGGACCGAGTGCGCGCGCTCCGACCAGTTCTTGAGCGAGATCATGCAGGTGCCGGCGTTGGATCCGCGGCCCTCGGTGAGGATCTCGTAGCCGGCGAGCGAGGAGACGGACTCGATGTCGTCGATCTCTTCGGCGATGCGCTGGAGCTCCCGCGACACGGCGTTGGTGCGCTCCAGGGTGGAGCCGGGCGGCGTCTGCACGATGGCGTAGATCATCCCCTGGTCCTCGTTGGGGATGAAGCCGGAGGGCAGGACCTGGGTGATGCCTGCGATCCCCAGGCCGAACACGACGATGGACGCGACGGTCAGGCTCCGGCGGTGGGCGGTCCACCGAAGGATCGCGACGTACCGGTCGGTGACCCAGGCGAACACGGCCTCAAATGCGTCGAGGAACCGGCGGATGGGACCGCGTGGGGGCGGCGGGCCGTCTCCCTCGGCGGGGGGCGGCGCGTGCGGACGCAGGATCATCGCGCTGAGCACGGGCGTCAGCGTGAGGGCCACCACACCCGACAGGACGATCGCCGAGGCCATGGTGATCGAGAACTGCCGGTAGAAGATGCCGACGGGGCCCGTCATGAAGGCGACGGGGACGAACACGGCGGCCATCAGCATGGTGATCGCGATGATCGCCCCGGAGATCTCGCCCAGGACTTCCTTGACCGCGGTGTACGGCCCGCAGTGATCCTCGGCCATCTTGGCGTGGACCGCCTCGACCACGACGATCGCGTCGTCGACCACGACGCCGATCGCCAACACCAGGGCGAACAGGGTGATCAGGTTGATGGTGAGTCCGAACAGCTGCATGAACAGGAACGCGCCGATCAACGACACCGGCACGGCCAGGGTCGGGATCAGGGTGGAGCGCCAGTCCCCGAGGAACACGAACACCACGAGGGCGACCAGGACGAACGCCTCCATCAGCGTGCGCGTGACCTCGTGGATGCTGGCGTCCAGGAAGCTCGAGACGTCGTAGCTGACCTGGAAGGCCATGCCGGGGGGGAAGGCGTCCTCCTTGAGCTCCTCCAGGACCTCCTTGACCTCGTCGATGACGGCGGTGGCGTTGGAGCCGTAGGACTGCTTGAGGACGATCGCGGCGGAGGGGTGGCCGTCGAGGTTGGAGTAGATGTCGAAGAACTCGCTGCCGAGCTCGACCTCCGCGACGTCCCCGAGGCGCAGCAGCTTCCCCTCCGAGGTGGAGCGGATGATGATGTCCTCGTACTGCTCGGGGGTGTTGTACCGGCCCTGGTAGGTGAGCACGTACTCGAGGGACTGCGCGGTCTTGCCCGAGCTGCGCCCGGTGCGCCCGGGGCGCCCGATCACCGACTGCTCGTCGATCGCCTCCAACACCTCCTCGGACGAGATGTTGTACGCGCGCATGCGGTCGGGGTTGAGCCAGATGCGCATCGCGTACTGGCGGCTGCCCAGGATGGTCGCCTGACCGATGCCCTTGATGCGGGTGAGCTCGGGCAGGACGTGGACGTTGGCGAAGTTGTACAGGAACTTCTCGTCCGCCTTCTCGTCGTCGCTGAACAGGTTGACGTACATCAGCATGCTGGGCTGCACGCGGTTGACGATCACGCCTTCGAGCTGGACCAGCGGGGGTAAGC
>JAUHWK010000445.1 GCA_030424555.1 bacterium
GGGTTGTGGCGACCTCGGAGGCCTGGTCGCTTGTGCAGCCCGGACACCAGTCGCTCTCGTTGCCGGCGGCGAACTGCGCGCCGAGGATCGACCACACCGTGGTGGCGCCGCGGCTGTGGCCCGACACGAGGTAGCGATCGGTCCGGACGAGTCCCGAGAGGGGGTCGTCGGAGGGAAGCGCCTCGAGCTGGTCGACCGCGTACGCGAGATCGGAGGGGCGGTGAACCCAGTGCAGCGGGGGCGTGGGCTGGACGTTGGCGAACAGCAGGTTGTCGACGTGATCGACGCTGACGATCACCCAGCCGTGCTGGGCGAGGTGTCCGAACAGCGGGGCGTTGTCGCCGCCGAAGGCCTGGTCGCCGTGGCTGTGGACCAGCAGCGGGCGCCCGCCGTGCGCCTCGGTGAGCGCGTCGTCGGGGGCGGGCGTGGCGTCCAGCAGGGTGCCGGTGGCCTCGGCGTATACGCCGTACCGTCCGACCTCTCCCTCGGTGTCGAGGGTGGGGTACCACACGTACATCCCGACGGTGCGGGACGCGGTGTCCGCCGGCGGATCGTAGGTGAGCTCCAGGCTGCGGTACCCGACCTGGTAGGGCCCCGGCGCGTCCACCGCGAACGCGAGCGGGTCGACGAGGGTGTCGGAGTCGGTGGCGTCGGTGTCCGCGGGGTCGGCGTCGGTGCCGTCCGTGCAGGCGGTGGCGAGGACCAGGAGGAGCAGGCGCGCGGGCCGGAGCGTCATGGGGCGAAGTCCGTGTCGGAGTCGATCACCGGCGGCTCGTCGAACACGAACGCGGGCAACGTGGAGAACTGGGTGACGGCGGACATCTTGGTGCATGGGCCATCTTCGCCGTCGACGTCGGCGCGGGTCTGGAGCACGCTGTCGAGGATGCCGGGGAGCGTGGGGCCGATGCCGCTGAGGTTGTCGACGAAGTCCTTGAGGACCGTCATGGGGATCGCGCCCGCGATCACCCCTTCCCACCGGGTGGGGTCGTCGGTGGGACGGATCTCGGCGACGCCGCCTTCGAGGGGCAGGTCGATCTCGGTGCTGAAGACCTGGAGCTTGACCGGCAGCGTGAAGCCCTCGGCGCGCACGGTCCCGTCCTCGAGCAGGGTGCAGTCCAGCGTGATCGGCGCGAGCTCTGGCGCGGGGTGTGGATCCAGGGTCTGCCCCGGGATCAGCTCTCCGCCGACGCTGGTCATCGGGGAGCCCCAGGTGCGCGTGATCGCGAACGACTCGCAGGCGCCGTCGCGCAGGGCCCACGACAGGACCATCTGGAAGCCGCCCTCGATCACCTCGCGCTGGATGAGCTCCTCGAGGGCCTGGCCACCGGCCGCCTCGATCACGGGGAGCAAGGGGCCAAAGCTGTTGTCGATGCCGGAGACGCCGTCGGGGCTGGTGAAGTCGTCGATCTCGCAGCCACCGTCCTTGCCGTCGAGGTCGAACCCGGCACTGATCTTGTCGGCCTCGCGGGCGAACCCGAACGTGGCGAGCGCCATGGAGTAGACGACGGCCTCGTCTGCGGAGGCGTCGTCGGAGTCGGTGTCGGTTCCGTCGGCGTCTCCGCCATCACAGGCGAGGAGTCCGAGGGGGAGGAGGAGCAGCGGGAGCACGGTGCGCATCAGGCCTCCAGGGCCGCGACGGAGTCGGAGGTGGCCGCGTCCTTGGCGCCCCAGGAGGCGAGGTTGTTTCCGCAGGCGCGCATGAGGGTGAGCGTCACCTCGCTGGCGTTCTCACCCGACGCAGACCGGATGTGGGTGCCGTTGACGAGGCGTCCGCCGGCCGACCCGGCGAGCATCATCGGGAAGTCGTTGAGGCTGTGGGTCTTGCCGAGGCTGACGTCGGTCGTGAGGAGGATGGCGCAGTGGTCGAGCAGGGTGGTGTCCCCCTCGGGGATCGCCTCGAGCTTGGACAGGAAGGTGGCCATGCCGCCCATGATCTGGGTGGTGATCTCCTCGACCTCGGGCTGCTCCCCGGGCTCGTCGTGGGTGAGCCGGTGATGGCCGGTGTCGCGCCCCGGGTAGACGTGGTTGTCGAGCCACTCGGTGAACTTGTGGAAGAACACCCGGCTCTGGTCGCAGGCGAGCGCCATCGCGAGCAGCTCGGCCACGGCGTCGTTGTTCGCAAAGGGATCGGCGGCGTCGAGTGTGTCGGGCGGGGCATCGGGCTTGACGCAGGCCTCGAGGTCGGGCGGGTCCTCGAGCAGGCGGGCGAGGCGGCGCTCCAGGGCGCGGACCCCGGTGAGGTGCTGGTCGAGGCGACGGCGATCGGCCACGGAGACCTTGGCGTTGAGGGCGCTGACCTGGTCGGTGACCACGTCGAGCACGCTGCGGCGCAGGCCGATGCGGGGATCGGGCACGGAGTCGTCGCCGGGGGCGCGGAAGCCCACGCCGAACAGGCGCTCGTACAGGGCGAACGCGTCGCGCTCGAAGGGGTTGGGGGACCACGCCGCGTTGTGGCTGTACGACTTGTCGCCGCGGGCGCCGGTCTCCAGGCTGGTGAACCGCGTGTCCTGCCCGATCTCGGCGGCCATCACCTGATCGACGGTCGCCGAGGCCATGGACTCATTGCCGTCGACGCCGGCGGGCTCGCGCCCGGTGAGGATGCCCGCGAGCCCTGCGTAGTGCGGGATCACGTTGGGGACGCGGACCTCGTAGCCGCTGAGCAGCGTGAGGCGGTGGCGCAGGCTGTTGAGCGGGGCGAGCTGCTTGGTGGCGACCCAGTCGGGGCCGGTCTGCTCGGGCCAGAAGGTGTCGAGCTTGGTGCCGTTGCCCCACATCGCCACGCCGAAGCGGATCGGGAAGCCGTCGTCGGCCAGGGCGGCGCGCGCGAGGGGGGTGGTGCGGGTGAGGGCCTCCAGCGGAGGGATCATCACGGAGACGGCCGTGCCGCCGAGCAGGCCGCGGAGGACATTGCGCCGGGTCGGGTGGCTCATGGGGCCTCCTCGTCGGTGTCGGAGACCGGGTCGACAGCCCGGGCGGGGTCGATGGTGCGGAACAGGGGGGTCTGGACGAACTCCAGCAGCAGGGGCTGGAGGCGATGGTCGCGGGCGGCGTACAGCGTCGTCATGGCCTCCATCAGGTCCTGTTCGCCGTCGTCGGCCCGTCGACCGAGTGCGTAGCGGGTGAGCTTGGCGAGGTTGCAGGCGGGGAGCCGGGGGTGGGCGTGCAGGGCCTCGGCGAGGTCGGACAGGGTGTTGAACTCCGTGCCGTCGAGGCTGCCGCTGGCGTCGATGGGGGCGCCGTTGTCGAGCTCGCGGCGGACGCCGATGCCGTCGTAGTTCTCGGCGGCCAGGCCGATCGGGTCGAAGATCTGGTGGCAGCTGCGGCAGGTGGGATCCTCCATGTGGGCCTGGACCCGGTCGCGCAGGGTGGCGGCCTGCTCGGTGGCCTCGGGGATCGCGGTGTTGACGCCTGCGGGCGGGTCCGGCACCGCCTGGCACAGGATGTGCTCGCGGACGAACGCCCCGCGCAGGGTGGGGCTGGTGCTGTTGAAGTGGCTGTACCCGGCGAGGAACGAGACCTGGCCGAGGTAGCCGCGACGGTCGCCGTC
>JAUHWK010000446.1 GCA_030424555.1 bacterium
AGGAGCGAGAGGTCGTGATCACCGACACCGTCGGGTTCATCGAGGACCTGCCGGACACGCTGGTCAAGGCCTTTGCGTCCACGCTGGAGGAGCTGGACGAGGCCGACCTGTTGCTGCACGTCGTGGATGGGTCCGACCCCGATGCCGAGGCCCACCTGGCGGCGGTCGACGAGGTCCTGGAGGGCCTTGGGCTGCAGAACGCGCCCCGCCTGTTGGTCTGGAACAAGGCGGAGATCGCCGACCCGGTCCACCTGCGCGCCCGGATCGATCGCCACGGCGGGCTGCCGGTGAGCGCGGTGAGCGGCGAGGGGTGCGAGCGGCTGCTGGATCGCATGGATCGGGCGTTGTTCCGCGAGCGGTCGCGGCAGGCAGCGGAGGCGCGGCGTGCGGAGGCGGGGGCCTGACCTCGGGCTGCTGGGCGCGTGGCTCGGGACGGCGGCCTGCCTCGTGCCGTCGGGAACCCCCAGCGCGATCGTCGACCCCGACACCTTGCCGGCCCCGGAGATCCTCGGCACGGTGCTGGCGTGCGACCGCGATGCGGGGCGTTGGCGGCTGGTGGTCGAGACGTCGGCCTGGGCGGCGGGTGGCGCGCTGATCTGGACCGCCGACGGCGACTACACCGAGCAGCACGACGGGTTGCGCTCCGTGCGGGCGGCCCCCGATGGGCTCGGGGACCGGCTGGTGGTCGACGTGTCGATCGTGGACGACGTGCGGGGGGCGGCCGATGGTCGGACGGTGCTGCGGTGCCCTGCCGACGTCGTGTACGCCGTGCAGATCACCGACTTCGCCGGGACGATCACCGACTGCGTGGTCTCGGCGGACGACCCGCGGCTCCAGGCCAGCGGCGCGCGCCCTGCGGGCTGCGATCGGGTGGTCGACGGCGGAGACACGGACGCCTAGCCTGGCTTTTCCGGAGCCCCCGGAGCGCCCCGCTACCGGACGAGGCGCGCTGCCAGGGCGATCGCGGCCTGCATGCTGGACGGATCGGCGCGGCCCGTGCCCACGAGATCGTCGGCCGTGCCGTGGTCGACACTGGTGCGGACGATCGGGAGGCCGAGGGTCCAGTTGACGCTCTTTCCGAAGTCCACCGCCTTGAGCGGGGCGAGCCCCTGGTCGTGGTACATCGCGACGACCAGGTCGACCTCGTCGCGCATCGCGGCCAGGAACGCCCCCTCTGCGCTGATCGGCCCCCGCGCGTCGAGGCCCTCGGCACGGGCGGCGAGGACCGCAGGGGCGACGAGGTCGCGGTCCTCGTGTCCCAGCAGGCCGTCGTCGCCCGCGTGGGGGTTGAGCCCGCAGACGGCCAGGCGCGGGGACGCGAGCCCGAGCTGGTGGCGCAGGGCGTGGTGGGCGACGCGCACGGTGTGGAGCACGGCGTCGGTGGTGAGGGCGTCGGGGACCGCGCGCAGGGGGAGGTGGACGGTGACCAGGGCCACCTTGAGCCGCCCGCCGACGAAGGCCATCACCGGCCGGTCCACCCCACACAGGTGGCCGAGAAAGTCGGTGTGGCCTGGGAACCCGAACCCCCGGGCCGCGAGGCGGGCCTTGTGGATCGGTCCGGTGACGAGGCCGGACGCAGACCCGTCGAGGCAGGCCTTCACGGCGGCGCGGATGGCGGCGACCTCGACGGGCTCGTCCGCGTCGCCGGGATCCCACAGAGGGATCGTGCCGTCGACGACCCCGTCCTCGGACGGGCCGTCCACCCGGGTGAGGGAGAGCCCCGCCGCGTCGGCCGCCCGCTCGATCGCGGCGTGGTCTCCCACCAGCACGGCGGGCGGACCCCGGTGATCACGGAGCGCTCGGCACGCGACCTCCGGACCGATGCCGAGGGGATCGCCGGGGGTGATGAGCAGGGGACGGGCCATGGCCGGGCCGCTCAGCCTGCGTCGGTGTCGTCGCCGCCGTCGCCATCGTCGTCCTCGGCGCCCTGGGCAGGTGCAGCCTCGGGCGCGGGATCCTCGGGCGCGGCGCCCTTGCCCTTGGACGGGCGGTCCTTGTCCTTGGACGGGGCGTTGCCGAGGACGATGCGGATGCTGGCGTCGCGGCGGGCGCGGGCTTCCCACTCGGCGAGCACGTCGGCCATGCGCTCCTCGAACAGGCGCTGCTCCAGCTGGGGACGGGCGTCCTCGAACGAGACGACGTCCTTGTCGCCTTCCTCCCGGGCGTCGACCCGCAGCACGTACAAGATGCCGCCCGCGATCACCGGATCGGTGACCTCGCCGATCGCGGCCTTGGTCACGGCGGACGACAGGGCGTCGGCCAGCTCGTCCTCGCGGAACGTGCGGCCGGCGAACACCGGGGCGAGGCCCAGGGCGTCCCATGCGGCGACGAACGCCTCCCAGTCGCCGCCGGACCGGACCTCGGCCACGGCTGCGCGGGCCTGCTGGACCATCTCGGGCCACATGGCGGGATCGGTCGGGAGCGTCTGGGCCGCGGCGGACAGGCGCAGGACCTGGGGCGGCTCGATGGTGAGCAGCAGGCGACGGTATGCGTCGGCGATCTCATCCTCGGGGATGGTGACCCGGTTTCGAAGCACCATCTCGTTGAACCGCATCTCACGGATCTGGGCGCGGAGCTCCTCGCGGTAGTCCTCCCAGGACAGCCCGGAGCGCTCGACCTCGGCCCGTAGCGCCTCGCGATCGGGGAACTGGTTGTCGCGCACGACGGTGTCGATGGCGCCATCGACCTCGGAGGGGCCGACGTCGGCGTCCAGGTCGCGCAGGGCTTGCTGCTGCAGCGTGCGTCGGATCAAGGCGTCGAGGACATCCCGCTCGGCGTCGGTGCGGCACGTGGAGGCCGCGACGGCGCCGCACTGCTCCTCGATGAACGGCCCGCCCAGGGCGTACACGTCGCTCAGGGCGATCACCTCGCCGTCGACCACCGCGGCGACGCGGTCGACCACGCGCTCGGCGGCCATCGCGGAGGCGCACAGCCCGAGCGCCAGCACGGCACGCGCGGCGGACGCGAGCGGACGGAGGGTCACTCGGAGGCCTCGGCGGGCTCTTGGGGATCGTCGGGCTCGGCGGGGGCGGACTTGCTCTCGGCCCCGGGCTGGCTACGGCCGCCGACGAGCGCGGGACGCCAGCTGGACAGGGCCTTGCCGTCGACCGAGACCTCGGCCTCGGCGCGCAGCCGCTCTGCGAGCGCTTGGCGCTTCTCGTGGATGACCTCTTCGTTCATCCGGCGCTTGACCGTGGAGCGGACCTGCTCGAACGTGCGGTCGATGCGCTCGCGGCGGTCGACCACGCGCACGAGGTTCCAGCCGCCGCCGTGCTCGAACGGCTCGGAGATCGTGCCCGGATCCAGCTTGAACGCGGCGTCGACGACGGCCGGTGGGACCTCGGGGCGCCCCTCGCGGGAGACGAATCCGGCGTCGCCGCTGCGCAGGGCGAGGGGACCGTCCGAGTGCTCGCGGGCGAGCTCGGGGAACTGCTCGGGGTCCTTGAGGGCCTGGGCGCGCAGGCTGTCGATCAGGTCGCGGGTGGCGGCCGCCGAGCGGGAGGCGCCGGGCACCAGGAAGATGCGCTGGATGTGGACGCGCTC
>JAUHWK010000447.1 GCA_030424555.1 bacterium
TCTTCCGCGGCGGCCTTTCCGGACATCGCCTCGACCGTCCGCTCCGACAGATCGTTCGCGAGCACGACCATGTCGAGCCGACCGATCAACAGACCATTCGCGACCCGTTCCTGTCCTGGTACGAGCACGCCCGCAGCCCGCGCGATGCTCAGGCCGTCCAGCACCGCGCGCACGACCGCCTCCCGGACGGCGACCGCCAACGCCTCGCCGTCCGGGATCAGGCCGAGCGACCGCTTGAGCCCGCCCGCCCGCTTGGGCAGCGCGGCGAGCGTCTCCGCATCGGGAAGCAGCCACGCCCCCCGCCCCGGCAGGGTTCCCCGCGCATCCACGACCACCTCGCCGTCCGGAGAGACGACGAGGCGCAGGAGGTGGTCCCGCGGCGCGGTGCGGCGGGTCACGGCACAGGTGCGCACGTCCCCGCCTTCTGGATCAGGCGTCGCTGGCATCGCCGGCCGGGGGCAGTCCGAGCTTGCGGCGCTCGGCCTCCTCCATGATCAGCGCCTCGACGACCGCGTCGGCCGCCTCGGTGATCCGGGCAGCGTCCTCGGCCTCGACCCCGAGGATCGACTCGAGCTCGCCCTCCTCGGCGTCCGCGACCTCCTGCGCCGACACGAAGCCGTACCGGAGCAGCTCGTCGACGGTGTCGTCGTCGATGCCCTCGATCCGCGCCAGCTCCAGGCGCGCGGCCTCGATCTGGTCGTCGTGCTTGGACTCGGCCGTGATGTCGAGGCGCCAGCCGGTGAGCTGGGACGCCAGACGCACGTTCTGACCGCGACGGCCGATCGCCTTGGCGAGCTGGTCGTCGGGGACGATGAGCTCCATCGTCTTGGCGGGCTCGTCGATGTACACGCGGGTGATCGACGCGGGCTGGATCGCGAACTGCACGAAGCGGGCCGGATCCGGGTGCCACTGGATGATGTCGATCGCCTCGCCCCGGACCTCGTTCACGACGGCCTGGACGCGCGAGCCCTTGAGGCCCACGCACGCGCCGACGGGATCGACATCGGGATCGATCGAGCTGACCGCCACCTTGGCGCGGTGCCCCGGCTCGCGGGCGCAGCCCTCGATGCGCACGATGCCCTCGTAGATCTCGGGGACCTCGCGCTCGAACAGCTTGACCAGCAGGTTCGGGTGCGTGCGGGACAGGACGACCTGGGGCCGACGCGCGGCCTTGTTGATGTCCTTGACGTACGCCTCGATGCGATCGCCGGGACGGTAGGTCTCGCTGGGGACCTGCTCGCGGCGGGGCAGGATCGCCTCGGCGCGGTTGAGGTCGACGATGATGTCGCCGCGCTCGAACCGGCGCACGATGCCGGTGATCAGGTCGCCCTTGCGGTCCTGGAACTCGGCGAAGGTGCGCTCACGCTCGGCGTCGCGCAGCTTCTGCATGATGACCTGCTTGGCGGTCATCGCGGCGATGCGGCCCATCTCGCCGGCGTCGATGTCCAGGCGGAAGCCGAGGGAGTCCCCGATCAGGACCTCGGGATCGTGCTGACGGGCGGCCTCCAGGCCGATCTCCGTGCCCTGGTCCTCGACCTCCTCGACGACCACGCGGTACTCGTAGATGTCGACCTCGCCGCCATCCTCATCGTACTGCGCCTCGATGTCGCGCTCGCCGAAGACCTTGCGGGCAGCGGCCTCGACGGCCGACTCGATGATCTCGATGACGACGTCCCGCTCGAGGTTCTTCTCGGCGGTGATGGCGTCGACCATGCGGTCGATCTCGCTGGTGATCATCCTGCATCCTCCTGCACCGCGTCGGGTGCGTGCGCTCCGGGGGCGACCGCGGGATCCGCGGCGGCTTCCGGGGTCGATGGGGTGGGTTCGGGAACCGGGGGAAGGCCCTCGGCGAGGGCTTGGTACGCGTCGAGGTCGAGCACGAGGTGGCACGCCTCGACCGACTCGAACGGAAGCTCGTGCACGGTGCTGCCGATCGCGACCAGGAGCATGTCGTCGACCAGGCCGCGCAGCTCGCCGGTGTAGCGACGGCGCGGCAAGCCCTCTTCCAGGCGGATCCTGGCCGTGTAGCCATGGAACCGGAGGAAGTCGTCGACCCGCTGGACCGGTCGATCCATCCCGGGGCTGCTGATCTCCAGATCGTACGCGCCGGGGATGGGATCCTCGGCGTCGAGCAGCGGGGACAGGCGGTGGCTCACCGACGCGCAGTCATCCGCGCCCACGCCACCTTGGTAGTCCTCGGGCGGACGGTCGATCGAGATGCGCAGCACGGGACGGCGACGCCCCGAGAACCACTCCACCGCCACGACATCGAACCCCAGGTGCTGGACCAAGGGCTCGACGAGCGGACGGATGGTGTCTTGGAGGCGGCGGGAGTCCACGGGAGCGCCCACGAAAAAAGGGAGCGACCAGACGGTCGGCTCCCCGCGGATTGGGTTGCACGTGTCCCGGCGACCATAACGACGGGCCGACGGTCCGGCCACGTCGCACGTCGACGACTCAGCGGCGAAGGCGCTTCTTGGCCTGCGCCGCCGCCTCGCTGGACGGGTAGCTCTGCAGGATGCTCTGGTAGAACACCCGGGCGTCGTCGGCGTGCCCCATGCCCTCGAAGCACTCGCCGCTGCGCAACAGCGCCCATGGTGCCCACTCGCTGCTGGCGTGGCGATCGGTGACGTCGCGGAACGCGCGCGCCGCCTGCCGGTACTTGCCCTCGTTCAACCAGGCTTCTCCGATCCGATACCGGAGCTCGGGGACGTCCTCGGCGGTCTCGTCGCGCTGGAGCTCGGCCTCCAAAATCGCCCGCGCTGCCGCCTGCTGTCCCGCCGCCATGCGCTCCCGCGCGAGGGCGATCCGATCGTTGGACGCCGCGAACGCGGAGGCCCCCGAGGACGGATCCGCGGGATCTTCGGCCTGTCCGGCCCCGCCCGACGCGCCCTCGGCGCCACCCGCGGCCACCGGCGTCGCGGTCTCGACCTTGGGGCACTGCTCGGGCGGGCCCACGCAGGGCGGCGGCGGCGGCTGCACCACGAGCAGGTGCTCCAACGCTGCGAGGCGCTGCTCCGACCACAGCAAGCGACGCTCCTGGTCGAGCTGGTAGTCGGCGAAGGCCTTGTCGAGGCCCTCCAGCTTGAAGGTGATCTCCTCGACGGCCCCCCGGGTGGCAGCGACATCGGCCTCGACCGAGCCGGTGGCGCCCCCGTCCTTGAGCAGGGCCTCGAGCGAGGCGAGGCGCGCCTCCATCTCCATCACGGCCTCCTCGGCGAGCGCCGCACGCTGCGAGGCGACCTCGAACGCGCGCTGCAGATCGTCGGTGCCTCCCGCATGCGCCGCACCCGCCACACACAGCGGCAGCACAGCGACGGCGAGGGGGGCGACGGTCGACACCGACCAGGGGGAGCGGGACCGGGGCATGGCGTCTCCTCGACATCGAGTCCGGGCGGGGGGGAGGTAACCCCCGGCCCCCTCGATGACCGTCCCCCGCGCGGACGGAGCCGCGCTTGGTTAGACTCCGGGTGCTGGGCGGCTCGACATCGGGCGCGTCAGTGTGTCCCCCTCGTACGAGTCCTTCGGGATT
>JAUHWK010000448.1 GCA_030424555.1 bacterium
GGAGCGGCGGCGGAGGGATGCTCAGCGCGATCCTCGCGGCGCAGAAGGGTCAGCGCGCCCTGGTGGTGGAGCGGGAGCCCCGCTGGGGCGGCACGTCGGCGTACTCGGGCGGCGGCATGTGGATGCCGATCAACCCGTTGATGATCGGGGACGGCCTCCAGGACTCTCCGGAGAAGGTCCTCGAGTACATGAACCACGTGATCGGCGATGTCGGTCCGGCATCCAGTCCGGCGCGACGCCGAGCCTACGTGGAGCACGCCAAGGACGTGGTGGCCTGGATGCTCCAGCAGGGGATGCCTGTGCTCCGGGCCGACAAGTACCCGGACTACTACCCGGACAAGCCCGGGGGGATGATCGGGCGATCGGTCGAGCTCGACGCGTGCGACGGAAAGCAGCTGGGGCCCTGGCTGCCCACGATCGCCACCATGCCCGGCATGCCGCCCCTCGCGCTGCGAACCGCCCACGCCCGGTACTTCCCGCTCGTGCTCCGCACCTGGGAAGCCTTCTTCGGCATGGCCAAGGTCGTGCTCCGGTCGGTGGCGTGGCTGCTCACGGGCCGTCGGCCCCTGGGGCTGGGGCAAGCGCTCCTGGGCCACCTGATGATCGTCGCCCAGCGCGCAGGCGTGGAGGTGTGGCTGGAGTCGCCGATGGTGTCGCTGGTGGAGGAAGACGGGGCGATCGTCGGGGCGGTCGTGGAGCGTGCCGGGGTCCCCGTGCGGATCCGGGCGCGCACCGGCGTGATGATCACGGCGGGCGGGTTCGCGAAGAACGCCGCGTTCCGCAAGCAGCACCAGCCGGTGGGCGACGAGTACACCTCGGCCGCCCCCGGCGACCAGGGCGACGCCATTCGGATCGGGGAGACCGTCGATGCCGCGATGGCGCTGATGGACGATGCGTGGTGGGGACCGACGTTCATGTTCCCCGGCAACCAGCCGATGTTCGCGGTCCACGAGCGCTCGATGCCGGGGTGCATCCTGGTGGATCGGCACGGCAAGCGCTTCGCCAACGAGTCGGCCTCGTACGTGGACGTGGGCCACGCCATGCTCGACCTCAACCCGGGGGGCCCCCCGCCCGACACGTGGTTGATCCTCGATGCCCGCCATCGCCACCAGTACATGCTGGGCATGATGCCGCCGTACTTCACCCCGGCGTCGGCGTACAACAGCGGCCTGATCAAGAAGGCCGCCACCCTCGATGCCCTGGCGGCGGCCTGTGGGATCGACGCGGAGGGCCTGCGGCGGACGGTCCAGCGGTTCAACGGGTTTGCCCGCAGCGGGGTCGACGAGGACTTCGGGCGCGGCAACACCGCCTACGACCGGTACTACGGCGACCCCACCATCTCGCCCAACCCCAACCTCGCGCCGATCGAGAACGCGCCGTTCTACGCGGTGCGGATGGTCTGCGGAGACCTGGGCACCAAGGGTGGACTGCTCACCGATGAGCACGCGCGGGTGCTGCGCACCGACGGCAGCCCCATCCCGGGCCTGTATGCGTCGGGCAACTCCACCGCGTCCGTGATGGGACACACCTACCCAGGCGCGGGCGCCACGCTCGGTCCCGCGCTCACCTTCGCCTGGATCGGCGTCCACCACGCGATCCGCACTCGCTCAGAGAGGTCGGCATGAAGCTCCAGGACAAGGTCGTCGTCGTCACGGGCGGCGGCAGCGGCATCGGCCAGCAGCTCGTGCTCGCCCTGTTGGCCCGTGGCGCCCGTGTGGCGGCGCTGGATCTGCGCCAGGAAGGCCTCGACGAGACGGCGGGCCTGGCGCAGGCGGGCGAGCGCCTGTCGCTGCACGTCGGCAACGTGACGGACCGGGAGGCGGTGGAGGCCCTGCCGGCTGCGGTGATCGCCCACCATGGCGCGGTCGACGGCGTGATCAACAACGCGGGCGTGATCCAGCCATTCATCCCGCTCAAGGATCTGGACTACGCGGTGGTGGATCGGATGGTGCAGGTCAACCTGTACGGCACGATCTACATGGTCAAGGCGTTCCTGCCCCACCTGCTGGCGCGGCCGGTCGCCCACGTGGCCAACGTGGCGAGCATGGGCGGGTTCCTGCCGGTGCCGGGCCAGACGATGTACGGCGCGGCCAAGGCCGCGGTGAAGCTGATGACCGAGGGGCTGTACGCGGAGCTGATGGACACGAACGTCCAGGTGTCCGTGATCATGCCGGGAGCCATCGCCACCCGGATCACCGAGAACTCCGGGGTGAAGACCCCCGGAAACGTCGATCCTGACAGCGCGCCGATCAAGCCGCTTCCGGCGCCGGACGCGGCCCGCATCATCCTTGATGGGATCGAGCGCGATCGGCTGCACATCCTGGTGGGCAACGACGCCAAGGTGATGTTCCTCGCCAGCCGGGTCGCCCCCAAGGCCGCCACGCGCTTCATCCAGCGGCAGATGAAGTCGTTGCTGGAGGGGCCCGCCGACGGCTGAGGTCGCGGTGGGCAGGGGGAGTGGCTACGAAGGCGGCGTCCTCCGAGTCGACCCTGGGGCGCGAAATGGCCGTTCACCGTCGGATCCGGTCTGGGCTGCTGATCGCGGCACTGCTCGCGGGATGCACCCGCAAGCGCACCGCCGAAGACGTCGTGGGCGTGTACGTCGACCAGGGCGATGCCCTGACCGCCGCGGCCTCCACGGTGCTCTTCGTCCCGGGCATCATGGGCAGTGAGCTGCACCTCCGAGACGACCCCGACACGGTGGTGTGGGGGCGGTTCGGGACCCACGGCATGAACCCGTCGCGCCACCGCGACGACCTGGTGGCCCTCGCGCTCCCGCCCGTCCTGGATGGTGACGCCACCCTGCGGGAAGACCCCGAGGTCGAGCCCGGGGGGGAGCTGATGGTCGCGGAGGTCCGTGTGGGCGCGATGCCGCTTCGCGCGCGGGCGTACCCGGGGGTGTTCGAGGGGGTCGTGGAGGCGCTGGAGGGCAAGCGGGCCCACGCGCGGGCGCTGCCCCTGGCCGATGCGGCGGCTGGCAAGAGCCCGCTGTACGCGGTCGGCTACGACTGGCGGCGGTCGGTCACCGCGGAGACCGCATGGCTGCACCAGGACGTGCTCGCGGCGGTGGAGGCGCGGCGGGCGGCCGGGCTGGATCCACGGGTGGACATCGTCGCGCACTCCTTGGGGACGCAGGTGGTGCGCTGGTACCTCCGGCATGGCCCGGCGCGGCTTGGGCCGGATGGGGTGGTGGGTCCGTCGGACTGGGACCCGTCCCGGTGGGTGCGTCAGGTCGTGCTGGTGGCGCCGCCGAACCTCGGCGAGCCCGCGATCCTGGAGAAGCTGCTCGAGGGCGAGAAGCCCAACCCGATGCTCCCGTTCTACGACCCCGTCGTCACCGCCACCTTCCCGTCGTTGTTCGAGCTGTTGCCCCGCCCTCGGGAGGCCCGGGTGGTGTGGGCCGACGACGGCACCGCGGTGGACCTGTACGACGTGAACGTGTGGGAGCGCCTGTCGTGGGGAGCGTTCGATCCCCAGTGGGATGAGCACCTGGGCTGGCTGTTCCCCGATGCGCCGGATCGCCCTG
>JAUHWK010000034.1 GCA_030424555.1 bacterium
CCGGCACAGCTCGATCCGCTCGTCACGCGGGGCAATGTGCTGATCACGGCCGACGGGTGGGAAGGCGCCCTGTTGTACGTCGACGGCGCCCCCCAAGGCCGCGTGCCCACCCAGGTGATGTTGCAGGAAGGAATGCACACCTTCGTGCTCAAGCGCGGCGATGCCGCCAAGACCTCCCAGCGCCGCGTGCGCCTCGCCGAGAGCGGGGTCACCCGGCTGTCGCTGGTGGACTGACCCACCGACCGGGCACCCGCGCGGTGACGGCTGGGAACGGCGTGTTACCAGCGCGCGTTCCACGATCCTGCAGGAGATGGCCCCGTGGCGGACACCCCGCGGCCCGAGCCCACGCCCCCCGAGGGCGACCAGAACCCCGACTACGACCTCGGCCAAGCCGGTGGCGACTACGGCCTCCAGGCCGAGATGCGCTCGCAGGAGTTCCTGCTGCGCCACTGGAAGCCCCTTGTTGGCACCGTGGTGGCGGTCGTCGTCGGCATCTTTGTGTACGGCACCTGGGAGTCCACGGTCGTGGCCGCCCAGCGCAGCACCACCGCGGCGATCGCCGACGTCGAGCGAGACTTGCCCGCGGGCTTGCTCGAGCTGGCCCAGGCGCGCGCTGGGGTAGGGGAGCCACCCGAGGCCGACGCCATCGTTGACGAGGCGGAGGCCCTGGTCGCGATCGGCGACGAGGCCAGCGGGACCGCAGCGGTCGAGGCCTGGATGAAGGCGGCCGAGCTGTACCGGATGGCGGATCGCCCCGACGCGCGCCGTGCCGTGCTCGACAAGGCCGCCCAGGGCGGATCGGGCGTGCTCGCGTTCGCGGCCCGCTCGGCCCTCGCCAACCTCGACATCGAGGACGGGGACGTCGACAAGGGGCTCGCGGGCCTGGATGCCTTGACCAAGGATCCGAACCCGTTCCTCGCGCGCCAGGCCACGCTCGATCTCGCGGCGGCGCAAGAGGCCACGGGCCGCGCAGACGCCGCCCGCGCGACCTACGACCGCTTCCTCACCACGTGGCCCTCGGCGCCCGAGGCCGAGACCGCCGAGGAGCGCAAGGCACGGGTGGGCATGGCCGCCGTCGCCGCCGCACCGGCCACGCCCGACGTTCCGGCACCCGAGGCCAACGCCGGCGAGCCGACGGACGAGGCCCCGGCGCCCAGCGACGACGCCGGGTGAGCCGCGCCGCCTTCCGATCGATCGCGGTCCTGGGTGGCCTGGCCCTCACGGGTGTGACGACCGGCGCCGAGCCCGCACACGCCGCCGACGTCCGCTCGCCGTTTCCCCAGCCGTGGGAGCCGCCTGCCGGGGCCTGGGTCGGCGAGCTCACCGCACCCCCGTTGCCGTACTGGAGCCGTGAGGCGCCGGGTGGGCGGGTGAACGCCGACCGCCACACCGAGCGCGGCGAGCCGGTGTTTCACGGCGATCGCGTGTACCTGGGCACCGCCGCGGGCGAGGCGTTGTACGCCTTGGATCGTCGATCCGGCGTGGTCGAGGTTCGGTTTCCCGCGGCTGGCAACGTCCAGGCAGCGCCCGCGGTCTCCGACGAGCTGGTCGTGTTCGGCGACTCCGGTGGACGCGTCTGGGCCTACCAGCCCAACGGCCGTCCGGTCTGGACCTACGACGCAGGCGCTCCGGTGCTCGTCCAGCCGACCGTCCACGATGGGGTGGTCTACGTGTCGACGGTCGACGATCTGGCGATCGCGATCGGGGCGTCCGACGGCGCGCTGGTCTGGCGCTACCAGCACAAGACCGACCTCGCGCGCCGCACCGAGCTCGCGCTGTATGCCGCGCCACCGCCCGTGGTCGTGGGCGACGAGGTCCTGATCGGCTTTAGCGACGGCACGTTGATGGCCGTGGATCGCGCCGGCGGCGTGCCCACGTGGCAGCGTCGCATCGGGGCGGGCCGCTACCCAGACATCGTCGCGGCGCCGTTCGAGGCCCCCGGGCTCGAAGGCCTGGTGTTCGTGTCCGGCTACTACGAGCCGTTCGCAGCCCTCGACGTCCGGGAGGGACGCACGGTGTGGACCGCGCCCACGGGTGCCGCGGCCCGGCCGGCGGTGGTGGCGCGCGAGGGCGAAGGCCCGATGCTGGTGCAGCCGGGGACCGATGGCCGCCTGCGCGCGTTCGATGCCCGCACGGGCGATCCCATCTGGACCTGGGACAGCGGCACGTCCGGGGCGCTCACCGAGCCGCAGCCCACGCCAGCCGGCATCCTGATCGCCAGCACGGATCAGACCGTGGAGCTGGTCGATCCCATCACCGGCGACACGCGGTGGACCTACCGCCCAGACCAGGGCATCGACGGCGTGAGCGTCGCACCGGCCGTCGACGGGCGGCAGGTCGTGTTCATCACGAACGCGGGCCGGGTGATCAGCCTCCGGGGACCCAAGCCGTCGCGGCCCACGCCGCGGGACGACGGGATGCGGGTCGACCTCGGCACGGGCCGTCCGCTGCGCTGACGGTCGCGTGGGTTCCGCATGGAACGGAGCCAGAAGCGCTTGGGATCGGGCGCCAGATGGATCATGGGCGTCCGGAGGCCTTCCTGGCACCGCCGTGCTGCCCTCGATACGAACGACCGATAATGTATATTATGTCTACTTCGAAATCCGGCGTGCCGGGTGTCTCACGCGCGGACCCGCTGTGCCGCCCCTGCCCTGGGCTTCGGCATGCCGTCGCCTTGGGTGTGGCGCCTTCCTGCTGGTGCCGGACGGGCGCCGGCCCGCTGGTGCGGACGGGCGCATCCCATCGCGTCGCGATGGCGCCACGGTGCTGCGGCCTCGCCTCGGCGGTGCTGCGCGAGTCAGGGCTTGGTGCCGTCCGCGTTGCGGCCCATCTCTTCCTGCACCGAGCCTAGGTTGAGCTGCTGACCGCGGGAGGTCTGGTCGCGCATGTAGGCCTCGGCCTTCTGGTACGACTCCTCCGTGAGGTTGTCCAAGCGGTTGAGCAGCGCGTCGGGGATCCCGATCGCCGCCAGACGGCGCTTGGCGGCCACAGTGTCCGGGACGTCCTGGTCGATCATGATCTCGATCTCGCGGGCGCGCTGGACCGTCACAGGAAACCGGACGAACGACGGCATCACGTCGCCGGTGAACCACGGCACCTCGAGCGTGCCCGCGATGCTGAACGTGGCCCCGGGGGTGCCTGCGCCCACCTTGCGGGCGAACGCGGCGACGGACTCCTCGAGGGCGAGATCCGCCACCGCGGCCTCGAACCCGGTCACGGTGACCGTGATGCCGCGCTCCGTGCGGAGGAACTGGGCGCCAAAGGTGGTCTCCAGCTTGCGGTCATTGACCTGCAAGCCACCGAGGACGATGCCCGCGGCCTCGGACCCTGGCCCCTCCAGGCGCCCGACCACATCCGTGACACTGCTCACGTCGAAGAACACCTGCACGGGGGTGCCGTAGCTGGTGAGCACCAGCTCGCGGAACGGCGCGGCCCAGTCGGGCTTGTCGGGGCTCGCGAGGCCGTCGGGCTTGACCTTGACGTGCCCGATGGGAAACTCGAGCGTCGGCACATCCCCGATGCGGAACGAGACCTGGTCGACGGGCGCCGTGAACCGGACCGGCTTGTTGCCGAACATCCATGTGGCCGTGAACGAGCCCTCCTTGGTGACGAGCTTGGCGCGCTCCTTTCCGTCTTCCCCCACCTGGGTGAGCGCCTTGGGAGCCGGCGCTTCGGCAGCGCCAGGTGCCGCGGCCTCGGGGTCGGCTTCGGGTGCCGCGGCTTCAGGGGCCTCCGCGGACGCCGCGGGGGCTTCCTCGTCTCCGCATGCCCCGATGAGCAAGGCGGCGACGCAGAGAAGGCTGGTCGTGGCGGCGGGGCGGATCGTGGTGGCGCGCATGCAGGCTCCGGGCGAGACGTCGATGGCGTCATGTTACCCGCGACGCCCCCTCGCAACCAGCCGCCGGGAGCCCCCATGCGCGAAGCCGATCGCCTCAACGCCCTCCTCGAAGCCCGTGTGCCTGCGGTCGCGGCGGCGCTGTCGCCGCTGGGGCGTCGCGCGGCCTTCCCCAAGGGGATCCCGTTCCAGGCCGGTGCCGCCAAGGGCACGCGGTACAACGCGACGATCGGGCAGGTGACGGATGGACGTGGGGGTCCCCTGCCCTTGCCGATCCTGGTGGAGGCGGCGGGCTCGCTGGATCCCAAGACCACCTTCCTGTACAGCCCGCAGCCCGGGCATCCGGGGCTGCGCAAGGACTGGCGGGACCGTCAACGTGCGCTCGCAGGTGGCGCGACGGCTCCTTGCACCCTGCCCTTCCTCACCCACGGGCTCAGCCACGGATTGGGGCTGATCGCCGACATGTTCGTCGACGAGGACACGACCGTGTTGCTGCCGGGGCCGTCGTGGGAGAACTACGGCCTCGTGTTCACGCTGCGCACGGGCGCGAGCACGGCGTCCTGGTCGTTCTACGATGGCGACGGACTTGGCGTGACCGCCTTCTCCGAGGCGCTGCAGGGGCTCACGGGCAAGGTCGTCGTGGTGTTGAACTTCCCCAGCAACCCCACCGGCTACGCGCCGACGCCAGCGGAGGTCGAGGGCCTGGTCGCGGCACTCGATGCCTACCGAGGCGGTCCGCTCGTGGTCGTGATCGACGATGCGTACCAGGGTGCGGTGTACGAGGAAGGGCGCCTGACTCACTCGATGTACTGGCGCGCGGCGGAGGTCCTGGATCCGGCCCGTGCGGTGGTCGTGAAGGTCGACGGCGCGACCAAGGAGCTGCTGTTCTTCCCCTCGCGCCTCGGGTTCCTCTCGTTCGGGTTCGACGATGCGGAGGCCGAGGAAGCCCTGATGAGCAAGCTCAACGGCATCGTGCGCGGGACGGTCGGGGGACCTCCTGGTCCATCTCAGGCGTTGCTGGCGGCCGCCCTGGCGGATCCGGAGCGAACGGCGGCTGAGTTCGCGGATCGCATGGAGGTGCTGGCCACCCGGTACCGCGTGCTCAAGGCGTCACTAGCGGCGTTGGAGGACCCACGCATCCGTCCCCTGCCGTTCAATGGGGCGTTCTTCGCCATGATCGACCTCGATCCTTCCGTGGATGCGGACGCTGTGCGTCGCGCCCTGATCGAGGACGACGTCGGGACGGTCCACCTGCCCGGCACCAACGCCCTCCGGCTGGCGTTCTGCTCGACCGCGGCCGAAGACCTCCCGGAGCTCGTCAAGCGCTTCGGGGCCGCAGTCGCGCGCGTCGCGGGCTGAACCCTCCACGGGGACGGCGAAGGGTGTGCGGCGGACGCGCTCAGCCGTCCTCGCCGTCTGGGGTGAGATCCTTGGGACGCAGGACGGTCGCCAGCGTCAGCACGCGGGGGCCGCGGTCGGCCAGGGCGCGCCACGGCATCGTGGCCGGCAGGTGCAGCACGGCGACGGCGGACGTCGGCATGGGCTCGGCCCGGCCCGAGAGCCACTGGACCGCGTCCTCGAGGCCTGGGTTGTGGGCAAGCACCAACACCGTGCGATCGTCGGGGCGGGACCGTGAGGCGGCGGCGAGCAGATCCCCCACCCCGGCCAGGTACAGCGAGGGCAGCACGGACGGGTTCCACGGGTGCTCGACGGTCGTCTCCAGGTAGGCGAGCGTCTCCCGGGTGCGCGCGGCCTCGCTACACCAGACCCGGTCCGGGAGGAGGTCTCGCGCCGCGAGGGCATGGGCCATTCGTGGGGCGTCGCGCCGGCCTCGCGCGTTGAGCGGGCGGTCGAGGTCGCCGACGCCCACGGCCCAGTCGGACTTGGCGTGGCGCATGAGCAGCAAGCGTCGCATCAGGGCTGCTCCCGGGTCCAGGTGCCCGAGCGCCCGTCGAACACCTCCAGGGGCCAGTAGGCCGGATCGGGCTCGAGGGCGCGGACGTCCTGGACGCCGTCGAGATCCTCGAGGGTGAGCACGACCGGCGCGTCCGGTTCGCGCGACGTGATCGCGGCGAGCAGGGCGTCGAGATCGGGCGTCGGGGTGTCGTCGATCGCGAGGATGCGGTGGGTGGCCCGCACCCCATCGCGCGCGGCGGGCGAGCCGTACCAGTACCAGGCGATGTACACCCCGCGGGGCTCCAGGCCGCGCTGCAGGGCGACCTCGGGGTGCGGGGCGTGCAAGAGCAGGCCTGACCAGCTCGCCACCCGACGGATCCCCTCCCCTGGCATCGGCGACATGGGCAGATCGACCATGATCTCAGCGCCGTCGCGAAGCAGGGTCAGCGCGACCTGTGGCCGCTGGCTCCACGCCTCCACGTCCCGGATGCGGGAGACGGGGGCCCCGTCGGCGAGGACCAGCAGGTCGGTGGGCTGGACAAGGCCCGCCGCGGGCGAGTCGCCCGACACCCGCACCGCCTCCAGGACCTCGAGGGAGTCCGGCGCGTGCCGGATGTACGCCGAGAGCCGCGCGTCGGACAAGCCGCGCTCTCGGGCATCGGCGAGCGGAATCGGCCGCCACTCCACCCCGCTGCTCCGCCATGTGGGCAGCCCGCCCGCGCGCACCGACGCCACGATGTCGTGCAGATACTCGACCGGCAGGCCGTAAAAGTAGCGGTCGCCGCTTCCAGGGAAGAAGAACGAGGCCCACAGGGCGGTCATCCGACCCTTGCGATCGACGAGCACCCCGCCCACGGTGCGATCGACTCGGCCCAGGCGGGCGACCTCGATGTTGAGATCCCGGAACCGAGGGGTCCCGCTCGGGGTCGCGAGCATGGCCTGGACGTCCTCGACCTCGACCGCGTCGACGACGACCGTGCCCTTGGGATCGCGGCCGACCACGGTGGCGCGCTGCCCTGGGCGCGGCCCTTCGGACGCAAGACGCACGCTGCGGACCTCGATCTCGCCCACATCGGCCGGGTTGTACTGCACCAGCGCGACGTTGTGCTGTGGGTGGAGCCACCGGACGGTGCCGCGCACCCGCACCGTGCCACCGAACGTGAGGGTGAGGTCGCCGAGCGCCACGGGGACCGTGTCTCGGTCGACCAGCACCATCCCCTGCTCCGCGTCGATCACGACGCCGGTGCCGAGGAAGTTGCTGCCGACCACGCCGGCCGTGCTGTACGGAATGTCAAAGTCCACCAGCACCAGCGAGGGGCCAACGCGGCGCGCGAGGCCGCGGCCGGTGTCGGGCAGGGCGACGGTGGCCGGACGCTCGGTGGGCCCGGCCTCGGGGGCCGTGAGGGCGACACACGGCCAGGTGCCGAGGGTGTCGTCGCGGTGGCACCTGCGTGCAGGGAACCAGGTTCGATCCAGGGTCTGCACGACCTCGACCGGCGCGTTGGGCTCCCCGATCGGGGCGTGCCGGACCCGGACCCGCTGCCGATCGGCGCGCGACGCCAAGGCCTCCTGCATCGCGCGAAGGTCTGGGATGGGCTGACCATCCAGGTGGGTGATCAGCGCGCCCTCGGGGACGTCGCTGAACATGTGGCCGCCCGCCGCCACGTACACGCCCGACACCGGGACATCGTGCAGGCGGGCCTGCTGGTAGCTGACGTTGTGCAGGATGGCGCGCCCCATCTCAAGGAACGCGTCGGGCGTGATCGCATGGAGGTCGCCGATCGACACGGTGGCGGTGTGCTGCACGCCGAGCCGCTCCACCAAGACGTCGATCGAGGTGCCGACCCCGCCATCGAGCGCCTCGGCCAGGTCGCCAAACCCGGGGAACCGGATCGCCCCGAGCTGGAGGACGATGTCGCCGGGCCGAAGGTGGGTGTCGCTTGGCCCACCGGGGACCACGCCGTGAACCACCAGCAAGCCGTTGGCCTCTCGGTCTTGGGCGCGGGCCGCCGCCTCGGACGCCTCAGAGAGCCCGAGTCGGGCGAGCTCCTCGTAGCTGCGGTGACGGAAGGTGGCCTGAAGGGTGCCCCGGGGGATCGGCTCCCCCCGCTGCAGGTGGGCGAGCGCCCGGACCACGCGATGCAGCGGGAGGTAGAAGCTGCTGGCCGCGGACTCGTTGCCACCAGCGTTCAGCGCGACCACGGTACCGTCCGGTGCGATCACAGGCGATCCCGACGAGCCCCCGGAGGTGTTGGACGCCGCCTGGAAGTAGAAGGTGTTGAAGTCGTTGTAGGTGTAGGACCCATAGAACGGCGCGTTTCGGTCTAGCCGGGCCAGGGTCCCGTCCAGGATCGACAGCTTCTCGCCTGCGTCGTTGCCGACCACCCGAATGTCGAGCCCCACGCGCGCGGCGTCGGCGTCCAGGGTGAGCTCCTGGAGCGCCATGAACCGGACATCGCTGGGATCAAAGCGGTAGAAGCCAAAGTCGTGGACGGGATCCCGGTACACGGGGACGAGGTCTGCTTCTTCGTTGTCGAGGAAGGTGGCACGGGCGGTGACCGGGCCTGCGTGGACCATGTGCCGGTTGGTGAGGATCAGCCCACGCTCGGCGTCCACCACGAACCCCGTCCCCTGCGAGTTGCTGGCGTCTTCCGTGTCGAAGTCGCGGGTGGCGGTGACGTGGATCGAGACCACCGCAGGGGCCACCCGGGCGAGCGTGGCCTCCCACCCAGACGCCGCGTCGCCTGGCGTACTGGAGACCGGGGGGGCGGCGTACACGGCGGTGTGGGCCGCGAGCAGCAGGCCGAACAGCATGGGATCCTCCGTCGACGAACCGTAGCCGCGACACCTGCTTCCGTCCCCTCCTCTCACAGGCTGCTGGACGGGAACAGGGGGTCTCCGTCGCGATTTCCCGACACCCCGGATCCGCACGGTGCAGCCTTGTGGAGGATGCCTTATGGCCGCCGACCGGCGCGGCCCAGCCGCGTGCTCACCCCAGCCCGAGGGCAGACGTCATGACCACGACCGGCAAGCGCTTCCCGATCCGCAAGGTGGCCGTCCTCGGCGGCGGCGTGATGGGTTCCGGCATCGCCGCCCACCTCGCCAACGCCGGCATCCCCAGCGTCCTGTTCGACATCGTCCCCAAGGACGCTGGCGACGATCCCAAGGCCCGCAACGCGCTGGCCCTCAAGGGCATCCAGACGGCCGTCAAGCTCAAGCCTGCGCCGCTGTTCCGCAAGGACCTGGCCTCGCTGATCACCCCCGCCAACTTCGACGACCACGGCGACCTCCTCGGCGAGTGCGACTGGATCGTCGAGGTCGTGGTCGAGCGCCTCGACATCAAGAAGAAGGTCTACGAGTGGGTCGCGGCCAACCGCCGCGAGGGCTCCATCGTCTCCTCCAACACCTCGGGCATTCCGCTCGCGGCGATGGCGGCTGACATGCCCGAGGATTTGCGCAAGCACTTCCTGATCACCCACTTCTTCAACCCCGTCCGCTACATGCGGCTGTTGGAGCTGGTCGAGGGCGCGGACACCGATCCCGCCGTCACTCAGGCCATCGCCGACTTTGGTGCCGACGTGCTCGGCAAGGGCATCGTGTTCGGCAAGGACACCCCCAACTTCGTCGCCAACCGCATCGGGGTGTTCGGGATCGCCGCCACCTTCCGCGCCGTGGTCAAGCACGGGTTCACGGTCGAGCAGACCGACGCCATCTTCGGGGAGGCGATGGGCCGCCCGAAGTCCGCGGTGTTCCGCACCGCCGATGTCGTCGGGATCGACACGCTCGCCCACGTGTTCGACAACGTCCACGAGATGTGCACCGAGGACGAGAAGCGCGACTGGTTCGAGCTTCCCGCGTACGTCCGTGCGCTCGTCGACGCCGGTGCCACCGGCCAGAAGGTCGGGGCGGGCTTCTACAAAAAGGCCAAGACCGCCGAGGGCGGCAAGACCATCCTCGCGCTCGACCTCACCACCGGGGAGTACCGCGAGCAGGACAAGGGCAGCACGCGCTTCCCCTGCACGGGGGCGGCCCGCAAGGCCGACAAGGTCGAGGACAAGGTCGCCGCGATGATCTGGGGCGAGGCCGACGATGCCGGCTCCGCGTTCGCGTGGGACGTCACCGCCGACACCCTGATCTACGCCGCCAACCGCATCCCCGAGATCGCCGACGACATCGTCAACATCGATCGGGGCATGCGCTGGGGCTTCGGGTGGGACCTGGGGCCGTTCGAGACCTGGGATGCGATGGGCGTCGCCAAGTCGGTCGAGCGCATGAAGGCCGATGGCCGCGAGGTTCCGGCCTGGATCGATGCGATGCTCTCCGCGGGCCGCACCGCGTTCTACGAGCGGGACGCCGCCGGGGCCCTCACCTACTGGGACGTGGCCTCCGGAACCGCCAAGCCCGTCCCCTACAAGGACAACCACCTGTTCATTGCCGACCTCAAGGCCAAGAACAGCGTGGTGGAGCGCAACCCGTCCGCCAGCCTGCACGACATGGGCGACGGCATCGCGCTCCTGGAGTTCCACAGCAAGCTCAACGCCCTCGATGACGGCATCATCGCCCTGTACGAGTCGGCGCTCGACCGGCTCGACGCCGGGGAGTTCGACGGCCTCGTCGTCGGCAACGAGGGCAAGAAGGCCTTCTGCGCCGGCGCGAACCTGCTGATGATCCTGATGGGTGCGGCCCAGGGGGACTGGGCAGCCATCGAGGCCATGGTCCAGCAGCTCCAGCAGCTCACCCTCCGTGCGCAGTACAGCGCCAAGCCGGTCGTTGCGGCGCCGCATCAGCTGGCGCTCGGCGGTGGGTGTGAGGTCGCCATGCAGGCGTCCGCCACGGTGGGCACCGGTGAGCTTTACATCGGTCTTGTCGAGGTGGGCGTGGGCCTGATCCCCGGAGCGGGTGGCTGCAAGGAGGTCGTCATGCGCTACACCTCCGGCGCGCCCGAGGGCGTGGCGTTCGACCCCAACCCCTTCCTGTTCAAGGCGTTCGAGCGAATCGCCATGGCCCAGGTCGCCACGTCGGGTGGTGAGGCTCAGGCGTGGGGCTACCTGCGCCGCGGCGACAAGCTGGTCCTCGACGCCGACGCGCGCCTGGCCGAGGCCAAGCGCATGGCCCGCGGTCTCGCGGATGCGGGGTACGTCCCGCCGGCCCGTCGCACGGCCCCGGCGGGCGGCATCAACGCGTTTGGCGCGTTGGACGCCAAGCTCCACGAGATGGCCGATGCCGGCTGGGCCACGCCGCACGACGTCACGGTCGGCAAGGCCTTGGCCCGTGTGCTCACGGGCGGCGATGTGCCTGCAGGCACCGTCCGCACCGAGCAGGACTTCCTGGATCTCGAGCGCGAGGCCTTCCTCAGCCTGTGTGGCGAGGAGAAGACGCGCGAGCGCATCCAGCACATGCTCCAGACCGGCAAGCCCCTCCGCAACTGATTCGCTGATTCCACAGGGGTGCAGCCCGCCCCCTCCCCTCCTCCAGGAGCTGTCCCATGCGCGACGTCGCCATCGTCTCCAGCGTCCGCACCGCCGTTGGCAAGGCCCACCGTGGTGCGCTCAAGGACACCCGCCCCGACGATCTCCTCGGCACCGCCCTCAAGGCGGCGGTCGACCGTGCCGGCATCGATCCCAACGCCCTCGGCGACCTCGTCGTCGGCACGGCGATGCCCGAGGCCGAGCAGGGCATGAACGTCGCGCGCATCGGCGGGTTCATCGCCGGCCTGCCCGACTCCGTGCCGTCCGTCACGATCAACCGGTTCTGCAGCTCGGGCCTCCAGTCGATCGCCCAGGGTGCGGCCTCGATCCACGCGGGCTGGCAGGACGCCGTCCTCGCCGGCGGCGTGGAGTCCATGTCGATCGTCCCGATGGGTGGTCAGAAGCCGTCTCCCAACCCCGCCCTCGTCGAGGCGCGGCCCGAGGCGTACACGCCGATGGGCCTCACGGCCGAGAACGTCGCCAACCAGTACGGGATCACCCGGGCGGACCAGGACGCGTTCGCGCTCGAGTCCCACACGCGCGCGCTCGCGGCGATCGACAGCGGCGCGTTCGCCGACGAGATCGTCCCCGTGCAGACCCGCGTGTTCGACGGCAGCCGGTGGAACGACATCACCTTCTCCGTCGACGAGGGCCCGCGCCGCGGCACCTCCTTGGAGGCCCTCGGCCGGCTCCGGCCCGTGTTCAAGGCCGGCGGATCGGTCACGGCGGGCAACTCCTCCCAGGTGAGCGATGGCGCCGCGGCCGCCGTGGTCGCCGCCAAGGACTGGGCCGAGGCCCAGGGCCTGCCCATCCTGGCCCTCCTCAAGAGCTTCCAGGTGGCCGGCGTGCCGCCGGAGATCATGGGCGTCGGGCCGCTGTACGCGATCCCCAAGGCGGTCGAGAAGGCCGGCTTGTCCCTCGACGACATCGGCCTGTTCGAGATCAACGAGGCGTTCGCGTCCCAGGCCGTGTACTGCGTGCGCGAGCTCGGCCTGTCGTTCGACAAGGTCAACGTCCACGGTGGCGCGATCGCGCTCGGGCACCCGCTCGGGTGTACCGGCGCCAAGCTCACCGCCACCCTGCTGCACGAGATGAAGCGCACCGGCACCCGCTACGGCGTGGTCTCGATGTGTATCGGCGGTGGCATGGGGGCCGCGGCGGTGTTCGAGAACCCCGAGGCCTAGCACGCGGGACCTGTTTCGAACGGTCCCTCGCGCGAAGTGGAAGTCATGCTACACCCTTCGCCTGACCTCGTGCCGTACCCGTAGCGGAGCCCGGATGATGGACAGACGGATGGTGCTGCGCGTGTGGCGTGCCCGAGGGCGCTCGGAGGCCGAGCTTCCTTCAGACCTCCCGGCGTGGGACTGGGCGTCCTGGCTGGAGCGCCACGCGGGGATCGAGGGCGGCGTCGGCGACCCGCCGTGGCTCGATCGCGCCGTGCACCTCAAGGACGACCTCAGCCTCCGAGAGCTGTCGGAGGCGCTGTCCGTCCCGATCGACGAGATCTCACGCGTGTTCCGTGAGCGCGGCATCCGGCGCAACATCCCGGCGTCCGCGGGTGCGAGCACGCCGCCGCCCTCGTCGCCGAGCCGTCCCGGGTCCAAGGACCCCATGATCGAGCAGTACTACAGCCTGCTCGGAAAGGTCCCGGACGCCGAGGTGGCCCGTCTGGCCGACGTCAGCGTGAGGACGGTGGCGAGCTACCGCGCCCGCCACAGCATCGACGGCTACGCTGGTCCGCGTCGACGCCCGGACAACCGTGGCGCCCGCCAGAGCAAGGTCGACGAGTTCTTGGACCTGTTGGGCAAGGTGCCGGACCGCGTGGTGGCCGACATCGCAGGCATGAGCCTCGGTGCCGTGCGCAACTACCGGATCAAGCAGGACATCGAGCCTGTCGGACGCATCCCGCGCCGCGTGATCCAACGCGAGATCGACGCATGGCGCCGCGCACGGCTGGCCCGCGGCGAGGACGATCCGCTCCAGGGCGTTCAGAGTCCGTCGCTCGCGCCCCCGCCTTCAAGCCTCCCCCCACCCGCTTCCGTCCCCCCGCTGGTGCCAAGTGGGACCGGCCTTCGAGCGTGGACCGTGCGGACCGTGGGGCATGATGGGCCGCAGGTGGTGCTGGCGCGGGACATCGCCTCGGCCCTCGACCGAGCCGCCAAGGCGGCCGGGGGCACCGATCAGGTGCTCACCGTCGAGGACGCAGGCGATGTGGTGGCGATCGACGCCTGAGGGCTTGGTGGTGGATCCCACGGGGTCGTCACGGTATCGATCCCCCGTCGCCACGCGCTGAGGTGTTGATGCGTCCAGTCGTCCTCACGCTCCTCCTGCCCTGGATCGCAGGATGTCCCGTCCCGCCCGATGTGGGCACAGACACCGACGACACCAGCGGCGACACGTCGGAGGACACCGGCGAGGACACGTCGGAGGACACCGGCGAGGACACGTCGGAGGACACCGGCGAGGACACGTCGGAGGACACCGGCGAAGACTCGGGCGACAGCGACACGTCCAGTAGCGACAGCGGGGACACCTCGGATTCCGCGGACTCGGGCGACAGCGGCGACTCGGGCGACTCCTCTGACAGCGGCGACTCGGGCGACTCCTCTGACAGCGGGGACACGGACGACTCCGACGACAGCGGAGACTCTGGCAGCGTCGAGACGGACGAGACCGACGAGACCGACGACACCGGAAGCTCGGGGGACACCGGCGACTCTTCCGACACCGGCGACTCTTCCGACACCAGCGACTCCGGCGACAGCGCGGACACGGACACGGGCCCACGCACGGCGATGGACCTGACCGAGGGCGATCTCGTGATCACTGAGATCATGGGCGACCCCACCGCGTGTCCCGATGCAGACGCCGAGTACGTCGAGGTGGCGTACACCGGGCAAGACGCGATCGACCTCGGCGGGCTGATCGTCGCGTCGAGCAACGCGGTGTTCAATGTTCCGGTGCCCACGTTGGTGCAGCCAGGCGACACCGTCCTGTTCGCCGCCAGCGCGTCCGGCCTCACCGGCTGCTACCCAGGCGTGACCGCAGACCATGTCATCTCCACGGGCCTGACCCTGACGACGTCTGCCGACATCATCCAGCTGTTGCCCCCCTCGTTCGCGTTCACCGTCGCCGAGCAGTGGAACGCCTCGAGTCCCGCGCTTCGTCCGGTGCCGGGCGTGGCCTGGGAGCGGGACCCGGTCGGCGGCCAGTTCTGTGAGGCCGACACCCCGCTCGCGTCGACCGTCGACTTCGGCACGCCGGGTGCCGACAACGGCGCGTGCCCCCTCCCGATGGACACGGACACGGACACGGACACGGACTCGGATGCCGACACCGACGGCGACACCGACGCCGCCTGCACGGTCCCGGACGGCACGTACGGCACCCCCACCGCCGGGGCCTCCACCACGACGGTCGGGGGCTTGTGGGGTGTGTTCATCCAAGGCGCGGTGGTCGACGGGTTGCTCGACGATGCCGACGTGGGCGGCGTCCCGGGCGCCCCGCTCATCCAACCCGAGACGGTCGGGTTCGAGATCATGGACAGCGCCCAGAACACCATCTGCACCGTGTGGTACGGCGTGCAGTCGGTTGCGGCGGTCGATCCCTCCACCTGGCCGATCGGCACGGGGTCGGGGGCCGCGCCGTTCATCGCGTTCGACAGCACCGCGATCATCACCGATGCCTACTCGGACTGCCCCGCGTCGCTGACCGTCTCGACCTCGGGTGGTGGAACTCAGGTGATCGACCCGGTGTTCTACTTCAGCGGGGACTGGCGCGTCGGCATTGGGGCGCTGGACCACAACGCCGCGTCGCTGCAGGCCGCCGTCGCCGGCATCGGCGGCAACTGGGCGCAGGACTGGGACCCGTATGTGGTCGCAGGCTACTTCTCTCGCCCGACCGGCACCGGGGTCGAGGCGATGTACGGGTTCTTGTTCGAGCAGACCTGTCAGGTGCTGACCTACACCGGCACCGGCAACAACGTGCTCATGAACAAGCCCACGGCGGCACCGGTCCCCGACAGCTTCGTCGATCTGCGGGTGTACAGCCTGTTTGGCTTCTGATCCGGCGATCGTCGTAGAGCGGTCAACCTGTGTGTCACCCTCGTGACAGCCAGGGAATGCACAGGTACACTCCGGCGCGCGGAGGTGGAATCATGCGCTCGTTCCTGACGATCCGGCCCTTGTTGCGACCTGCAGGTCTGGCTTGCGTGGTCGGGCTGGCGGCGTGCTCCACCCTCGTGTCCCCGGTGCCCGGCGTCGACGACACGAGCCTGACTGGAAGCGACGACGACGATGACGATGACGACGATCGTCGGGACACGTTCGATGTGGTGGACACCGCGTCTGGAGCCGACTCCGACGGGTCGAGCGGCAACCACGACGTGGACCCCGATCTGCAGAACTGCACCCCGCTGAACGTGCCCCTCACAGCGATTGCGCCGTCCACCGGCACGTTCGACGTGTCGGAGGTCGCGGTGCGGTTGTTCGCGTTCACCGACACCACGAGCGTCAGTGACTTCGCCCTGCCCGACGGCACGGAGATCTCCGGCTACCTCACGTTCGATCTGTACGACGCCAACGGCATCGAGCAGTGCAGCATCCTGTTCGACGTCAACACGGCCACGCCGATCACCAACCTCGCGAACTTCTCGGCGGACGCGTGGGCTGGGTGGACCTTCACGCTGGATGCCACGCAGGGTCGCGCCATCTACTACCCGAGCGGCGCCACCTCGGCGGCGTACTGTGGTCAGCTCGCGAGCGCGTTCGACACGTCGGGATCCCGAGATCCCCGCGCGTTCGTCCAGACCTTCTTCAGCCCGCTCAGCCTCGCCGTCGGTCCCCTCACCGGTTCTCACGCCACCGACATGCAGACCGCGCTCGACGGCGCGGGGCTGGACTGGGCCAACGACTACGCGCCCTACGCGGTCGCCGCACACCTGTCCTACGGGTCGTCCGCGCCCACGCCCTGGGGCGCTGTGATCCGCTGGGACAGCACCTGCTCCACGTTGGTGGAGGACTCGTCGGGCAGCCTGATCGCGGAGCCCAAGCCGTCCAACGCGTGGCCGGGGGGCATCACCGAGATGTTCGGGCTGTACGTGGTGCAGTTCCAGTAGGGTGCGTGCGTCGTTCGGGCCGTGCCCGAGCGCGCCGCGTGGCGACCTAAGTCCATGTAAGCGTCACGAAGGCGGTGACGAGCGGGCTGGGTGAATACGGGACGGACGTCGCACGTCGACCTCCTCTCGCTGCTGGAGCACGCCATGAACGGGATCCGCCTCGTCGCCCTCGCCCTGCTCACCGGAACCTCCGCGGTCGCCACGCCAGCGCTCGCCCAGGATGCGGCCCCGTCGTGGTCGATCGATGCGGCCGCGTCCGACGTCTACGTCGTCATCCGCAACGACACGAACGCCTCGCTGGCTCGCCTGGGGCACGACCACGTGATCTACGCCTCCACGTTCTCTGGGGACATCACCTGGCCCGAGCAAGCCGGTGGGGCGTGCTCCGTCGAGATCCGGGTGCCGGTGCAGAAGCTCGTGGTGGATCCGCCGGGCCTTCGAGCCAAGGCCGGCCTGGACGACAACACGATCGACGACGGCCAGAAGGACAAGCTCAAGGCCAACATGTGGGGACGGTCCCAGCTCGATGCGGAGAGTCACCCCGACGTGGTGTTCCGCAGCACCTCGTGCCCGGGCGGCGTCGGCAAGGTCGAGGTGCAGGGCACCCTCACCA
Source organism: bacterium (assembly GCA_030424555.1). Lineage (GTDB taxonomy): Bacteria > Myxococcota_A > UBA796 > UBA796 > JAUHWK01. Next base: position 16,929 of record JAUHWK010000034.1, read on the forward strand.
TCCGCGGCGTCTCCAAGCCGCTGACGGCCACGCTGGACGTCACGGTGTCGGACGGCGCCTTCCGCGCGCGGGGTGGGTTCAAGACCACCCACGAAGCACACGGCTTCAAGCCCTTCCAGGGCAGCCCGTTCGGTCCGCGCAACCAGGAGACGCTGTCGTTCTCCCTGGATGTTCGCGCCACGCGCTGAGCGCCCCGGCGCCCAGCCGGTGCCCTTGGACGTGCAGCGCCCATCGGCGCCGGCTCCAGCCCGCCGCCACCAATGGCCGTCGCCCGAATCAGGGGTAGGTGCAGGACCCGTCGTCGACCACGGCGGTGGGGTCGTGGTCGGGGGAGCTGGGGTCGGTGCAGCCCGAGCATGCCTCGGTGCGCAGGGTGCCGACCTCGACCTCCCAGGCGTCCCCCTGGCCCGCCAGGGCGTCCCACTCGATCACCGTGCGGCCGCAGGACTCGACCCGTCCGGCCGGACCGACGTCCCCCGCGGAGTCCGCCACCAGCACGGTGCAGTCGAACCCGGCGTCGACGTTCGTGACGGCTGTCTGGGTGGTCCACGCGGTGGTGAGTCCACCCAAGGTGAGGGCATCGCGATCCTGGCACACCAAGCGGACGCTGGTGTCGGTGGGCGAGTCGTCGGTGTGGATGAACACCTCGACCCGGCCGAAC
>JAUHWK010000449.1 GCA_030424555.1 bacterium
CTCGCCTGGGCGAGATCACCGGGCTCACCGGCACCCGGATCGCCCTGCACGGGGTGGTGGCGGTCGTGGTCTGGATCGCGTTGGCGATCGCGTGCTGGACCATCGCGTGGCAGCGCACCCGCCCGGTCGTCCACGATCTGGACGCCCCCGACTCGCAGGGGGCGATCGTCCGCCGCGCCCTGCGGCGCCACCGCACCGGAATGCTCGGCTTGGCCGGGGTGGTCCACCTGCTGGCCCTCACCGCCCTCACGCCGATGCTCGCGCCCTTCGATCCCGACCTCGTCGACGCTGGCGGCAAGCTGCTCGCCCCAGGCGGCGCCCACTGGATGGGCACCGACGCGTTCGGACGCGACGTCCTCAGCCGCGTGCTGTACGGCGCCCGCGTGTCGATGGTGATCGGCTTCATCGCGGTGGGGATCGCCGCCACCGTCGGCACCACCCTCGGGGCCGCGGCCGGGTGGTTCGGGGGCTGGGTCGACCGCACCCTGATGTGGGGCGTCGACCTGCTGTTGAGCGTGCCCCGCTTGGTGTTGCTGCTCGCGATCGTCGGCCTGTTCCGGCCCCAGGGGCAAGACGCGATCTTCCTGATCGTGACCGTGCTGGGGCTGACGGGCTGGATGGGCGTGAGCCGCATCGTCCGAAGCCAGGTGTTGAGCCTCAAGGAGCAGGACTTCATCCAGGCCGCCCGAGCCCTCGGCATGGGCAACGCCCGGATCATCTTCCACCACCTGGTCCCCAACGCGATCGCCCCCGTGATCGTGTACAGCAGCCTCGCCATCGGCACGACCATGCTCGCCGAGGCCTCGCTGTCCTTCCTGGGCCTGGGCGTGCAGCCCCCCACCTCCACCTGGGGCACGCTGGTCGCCGATGGCCGGCACAAGCTCCAGCTCGCGCCTTGGATCGCCGTGTTCCCAGGGCTGGCCATCGTCGCGGCCGTGATGTCGTTCAACCTGCTGGGCGACGGCCTGCGGGACGCCCTCGATCCCCGGCAGCGCGGCGGAAGCTGAGCGCCCCATGGTTCCGACGGACGGGTCCAAACCCGATCCCTGGGTCCCTTGTGTGCCCGGACGGGGCGTCGTAGGGTTCCCTCCCAGCCCGGGGACCCCATGAACGAGGCAGCCCCCGGCGCACGTCGCGCCGGCTCGTCCTTCCGATCCGTGGTGGAAATGTGGAACCACCGCGTCGCCAGCACCCCAGACGCCACCGCCTGGCTCCGTCGGGAGCCCTCGGGCGTGTGGACGCCCCGCACGTGGGCCGAGGCCGACACCCGCGTCCAGGCCATCGCCGGCGGGTGGCTCGCACTCGGCCTCACGCGCGGACAGCGGGTCGGGTTGGTCGCCGAGACCAGCGTGGAGTGGATCCTGTCCGATCTGGGCATCCTCGCGGCGGGCGGCGCCACCACCACGGTGTTCCCCCGGGAGACCGCCGAACGCGTCGCATCCCTGCTCGCCGACGCCCAGGTCCGGTTCGCCGTGTGCGACGACGACGCCCAGGTCGACCGCCTGCTGTCCGTGCGCAGCGGCCTGCCGGGCCTCGAGACGGTGGTGGTCGTCGACGGCCGTCCCCGCCCCGAGGCCGGGGTGATCACCCTCGACGCCCTGGAGGCCCAAGGCCGGTCTTGGCTCGCGGACCATCCCTCCGCGCTGCACGAGGTCGCGGCCAGCCTTGGACCGGCCGATCTGGCGTCGATCCTGTACACGTCGGGGACCATGGGCGACCCCCGCGGGGTCGAGCTGACGCACGACGCGTGGATCTACGAGGCCGAGGCGATCGACCACCTCGGCGTGGTCGGGCCCACCGACGTCCAGCTCCTGTTCCTGCCGCTCGCCCACGTGTTCGCCAAGGTGATGCAGGTGGCCGGCATCCGGCTGGGGATCCCCACCGCGGTGGACGGGCGCGTCGACCGCCTGGAGCAGCACCTGATCGAGGTGCGACCCACCTGGATCGCTGGGGTTCCGCGCGTGTACGAGCGCATCCTCGACCGGGTGCGCGCCGCCGCTGACGACCTCGGCCCCCTCGCCCGAATGACCCTCGATCAGGCGATCGCGTTTGGGGCGGAGACCCGGCGCCGGGAGCGGGCGGGGGAGCGCATCGGGCTGCGACGCCGCACCGCCCACGCCCTCGTCGACCGCACCGTCTTGCGCCCGATCCGCGAGCGCTTCGGCGGGCGCCTGCGCTTCCTCGTCAGCGGCGGGGCCCCCCTGCCGGTCGACGTCGCCCGCTTCTTCGATGCCGCGGGCATCACGATCTGCGAAGGCTACGGCCTCACCGAGTCGAGCGCCGCCAGCTTCGTCAACACCCCCGACCACGTGGTGCTGGGCACCGTGGGACGGGCCCTGCCGGGCACCGAGGTCCGCATCGCCGACGACGGCGAAGTGCTGATCCGCTCACGGGGCGTCATGCGCGCCTACCACGGTCTCCCCGAGGCCACGGCCGAGGCGATCGACGAGGACGGCTGGCTGCACACCGGCGACCTCGGGATGCTGCTGCCCTCCGGCCACCTGCGGATCACCGACCGCAAGAAGGCGATCCTGGTGCTGGCCAGTGGCAAGAAGGTGGCCCCCTCCCCGATCGAGCAGCGCCTGGCCGCCGCGAGCCCGCTGATCGCCCACGCCACCGTGGTGGGCGACCGTCGCCCGTGGTGCGCGGTCCTCCTGTCGTTGGACCCCGACGCCCTCGCCGCGTGGGCCCAGCGCGAGCGAGTCGCGCTCGCAGACCCCACGATCGACCCCGACCGGTTCGTCCGCGATCCCGACCTGCTCGAGGCGCTCGACCAGATCGTCGCCGACGTGAACCGCGATCTGGCCGGCTACGAACAGCTCCGCCGCGTGGTGGTCGTCCCCGAGCCGTTCACCGTCGACAACGGCCTGCTCACGCCATCCCTCAAGGTTCGCCGCCGTGCCGTGGAGGCGCGGTACCAGGATCGGTTGGTCGGGGCGTACGGGGCGCCGCGGCCGCGCTGAGCCGCCCCCCCCCACGACACGGCACCCCGTGCCCGAGGGCACCGCCGAGGTCAGGCCCGCGTCACACGGATGGCACACGCGGGTCTGCCTGGGATATCCCCCGTTGTCGCCGAGAGCGCCGCTCGATGATCCGTCGCCCATCGTCCCCTGTTCCCCCCGTCGGCCGCCCAGGGATCCTCCCCTCGGCAGCCTGGTCGGGCCTGTGGATCGCGGGCTGGATCGCCACCCTGGCCGTCGGCCCCGCAGCCTGGGCCGCGTGCCCCGTCTCCGTGCCCGTGGTCGACCAGCTCACCTGCTCGTCGACGATCCAAGGCCGCATCGAGTCGAGCACCCCCAGCAACCTCGGCGGGAGCTGCTTCGGGCTCAACTGCTACACCTGCGGCTCCCCCTACGACGACCTTCCCCAGAGCCGTGGCGAGGCGGCCTACACGTTCGAGTGCCAGCGCTCTGGCAGCGTCACCCTGCTCGTGTCGGGCATGGACTGCGACCTCGACATGTACGTGCTCGACGACTCCTGCGACCCCTACTTCGGGTGCGTCGCAGGCTCGACCGCCGCC
>JAUHWK010000035.1 GCA_030424555.1 bacterium
GATCGTTCGGGTCTCGGCGAACGGCGCGTCCACCACGTTCACCGTCTCCTTCGCGATCGAGCCGGTCCAGGATCCGCCGGTGTTCCTGGCTGTCACCCTCGACGCCGTCGAGGACGTGCCCCTCCCCATTGAGCTCACCGCGACCGATCCCGATGGCGATCCGCTCCAGTGGGCGTTCGCTACCCAGCCCAACTACGGCCAGCTCACTGGCACGCCGCCGAACTTCACCTACACGCCCAACCCCAACTTCTTTGGCGAGGATCCGTTCGAGGTCCAGGTCTCGGACGGGCGGACCCAGGTCAACCGGGTGGTCACCATCGATGTCGCGGGCCGTCCCGACGCCCCCGTGCCGTCGTGCGCGGAGGTGTACACCGGGGAGGAGCAGGCGATCGAGGTCGTCGTCGAAGGCAACGACCCGGATGAGGACGTCCTGTCCTTCGTGTTCGTGGAGAACCCCGGGCACGGTGTGCTGTCGGGATCCCTGCCCACCGTCACCTACACGCCCGACCTCAATTTCTTCGGTGACGACACGTTCGTCGTGGGCGTCACGGACGGCGGGACCACGGTCAACGTCACCTGCACGATCCACGTGATCGGCCTGCAGGACGCGCCGATCGTCGAGGACATCGTGCTGGAGGTCGACGAGGACGACGCCATCACGTTTACGTTCGATGCCACGGAGCCCGACGGCGAGGAGATGCTGTGGACCATCCAGAGCGCGCCGATCAAGGGCGTGCTGTCGGGGACCGGTCCGACCTTCACCTACACGACCAAGCTCAACCAGACCGGCGGCGACGCATTCACCGTGCGGGTGTCCGATGGGATCGACCCGGTGCTGGCCACGGCGACGATCACCATCCGGCCGCAGAACGATCCGCCGATCGTGTCGTGCGACGACGTCTACACGAACGAGAACACGAGCACGACGATCGGGGTGAATGTCCACGACGTCGACCCGGGCGACACCATCACCTACGTGGTCGTGTCCGAGCCCTCCCTCGGCGTGCTGAGCGGCAACGGCCCCAGCTTCGGGTACTCCCCGAACCAGGGCGAATCGGGCAGCGACAGCGTGGCCCTGCTCGTGCAGGACGGCACCGCGAGTGTGCCCGTCACCTGCAACATCGTCATCCTCGACACCAACGATCCGCCGGTCGCCTTCGATGACAGCTACACCACCGCGTACGACACGCTGCTGGCGTTTGAGCTGCGCGCCGAGGATCCCGAGGGGGCTGCGATCACCTGGAGCATCGTCTCCAGCCCGCAGCACGGCGATCTCGGTGGTTCGCTGCCCAACCTCACCTACACGCCCGATCCGGGCTGGGTGGGCACGGACTCGTTCCAGTTCCGCGCGCAGGACGCGCCGGGATCGAGCCGCCAGGACACGGGGACGATCACCATCGAGACACTGCCGCTGGGCAACGCGCCCCCGACCGTCACCAGCTGCGCCATCCTCACCATCGACGAGGACACGAGCGGCACCATCTCGATCGTCGCGTCGGACGCGGACAACGACACGCTGACCTACACCGTCACCGACTCGCCCGACCACGGCGATCTCAGCGGCTCGGGCCCCGACTTCGGCTACACCCCGGACGCCGACTACTACGGCACGGACGGCATCGTGGTGTCCGTGAGCGATGGGTCGGCGTCGGCGAACGCGCGGTGCTCCGTCGTCATCTCCCCGATCAACGACGCCCCCCAGATCGAGGACGTCCAGATCACGGTGGCAGAGGACGGCGTGGTGCAGACCGTGGTCGTCGCCTCCGATCCCGACGGCGACCAGCTGAACCTCACCGTCGACACCGAGCCGCTGCACGGCGACCTGTCTGCGGTGTACCCCACGCTGACCTACACGCCGGACGCCAACTTCAACGGGTCCGACGCGTTCGTCGTCACCGTCAGCGACGGCACGCTGAGCACGTCGGCGAACGGCACGGTCACGGTCACGCCCGTGGCGGATCGTCCGGTGGTGTCGTGCCCCGCGGTCCAGCCCCAGGTCGAGTCCGGCAACCCGGTCGACATCACGCTGATCGCGTCCGACCCCGACGGCGACGACCTGACGTTCACCGTCTCCAGTCCGCCGAGCACCGGTCAGCTGGTGGGGGATGGGCCGGAGTTCCAGTACCTGTCGGTGGCGGGCACCGAGGGCGTGTACAACTTCGGGATCACGGCCGACGACGGCACGACCGAGCCGGTGCCGGTGTCTTGTTCGGTGCGCGTGGTCGGCGTCGACCGTCCCCCGGTGGCGCCCGATGTGTTCGCCGAGGTCGATGAGGACTCCGAGCGCAACGTGATCGAGCTGTCGGGCGTGTACGACCCGGACGGCACGGACGTCGTCATCTGCAGCCCGGACGCGGACCACGGCGACGTGATCGGCCTGGGCGGGCGCAACCCGCCGGAGCTCGAGTACTCCCCCGATGCCGACTTCGTCGGGGAGGACGTGATCACGTACACGGCCTGCGGAGGCCCCGCGACCACGCAGGGCACGGTGTACGTCACGGTCAAGGGGACGCCGGATGCCCCGACGGCCAACGACGCCATCATCCAGGTCGACGAGGACAGCTTCCTCGACGTCGACCTGTCCACCTGGGTCACCGACAAGGACGGCGACGCGGTCACGTTCCTTGAGGCCGACATCGACGGGATCACGGTCACCGCGCTCGGTGGGCTGATGGTGCGCATCACGCCGGACGCCGACGCGTCCGGGGAGTTCGGTGGGGCCTACTCGGTGGAAGACACGTCGGGCCTGGAGGCCTCGGCGAACATGGTGATCGAGGTCGCCAACCAGCCCGACCCGCCCAAGCTCACGCTCACCCGCCCGGTCTCGTTCTCGGTGGACGAGGATGAGACCCTGTTCGTCGAGCATGGCTTCGTCGACCCCGACGACGACCTGGATCACTTCGACTGGACGATCGAGCTGCCGGACGGCGGCACCGCGTCGGGCACCAGCGCCATCGCGGACTTCGACTTCCAAGACGAGCCCGCGGACGGCCTGGTGACCTTCAACGAGCGGTACCTCTGGTACGTGCCCAAGTTCAACCGGGCCGGAGACTACGCGCTCACCATCGAAGCGGTGGATGCGGAAGGCAACCGCTCCATCGAGGAGACCTTCACCCTCACGGTGGTGTCGATCGACGTGGCGCCGACCGTGACCAACGAGTCCTTCTACATCCTGGGCAACCACACCCTGACGACGAACCAGTGCCTCTTCCAGTTCTGTGGGGTGGCGGAGCTCGACGCCAACGACAGCGATCCGGCCGACGCGGGGTTCGTGTTCCTCGACGCGGGCACCAAGGCCACGTCGCAGGGTGGCTCCGTGACGATCCAGTCCACGGGCGCGTTCACCTACCGGCCCCCGGTCGGCGCTCGCGACGTGATCGACACGTTCACGTACACGATCGCGGGCCGCACCGTGAACGGAGAGGCCCGGCCTGCCAGCGCGACCGGCACCGTGATCATCGACATCGGGGACGTGGCCTGGTTCGTCCGCGGTGGGGGCACCGGCCCCGGGTACAACACCGACCCTGCCGGGTCGCTCGACGACATCAAGGACCTCACGCAGGTCAACGACCTGATCGTCCTGAGCTCGCGGGAGTCCGGGTCGCTCGGGGGACCCGTCGACGGCACGATGGTCCTCAAGTCCGGCCAGCGCGTCAGTGGCTACGGCACCTACTACCTGGATCACGGACGGGTCTACGCGGGCGGCGACTTCGCCTCGGTGCCGACGACGTCGGGCTCCGCCTACACCGTGTACGGTGAGGTCGAGGGCAGCGGCTCCGACGGCGTGTTCGTCGTGCCCGCCAACGCCACGCTCGAGAACGTCAACATCGTCCGCGGGTTCTCGCAGTACGGCGATGGCGTCCGGATCGAGGGCGGCCCGGTCTCGTCGTACGCCTACGTGCGCAACGTCCGGGTGGAGGGTGCGAGCGGATGGTCCCTGGTGGTCGACACCCCGGGCCGGGTCTCCCTGTCCAACGTGGACCTGGTCGAGGCGGGCGGAGAGGCGGTCTCCGACATGTACGGAGACGGCGTGGACTTCGTGCAGGCGAGCCAGCTGAGCGTGACCGGCATGGACATCGGCAACGTGCTCACCACGCGCACGGCGATTCGGTCGACCCTGTCTTCGGGCACGTGGAACCTCAGCGGGATCACGACGTCGGGCAGCGGGGCTGCCGAGATCCTGCTCGTGCCGGACAACGGGCCCCTGTCGTACACCTTTGGCTCGGTGCGCTTTGGCGCCACCAGCGGGCCCTCGGTGTTGGTGCACATCGGCGCCAACGACGAGGAGGCCTCGATCTCGTTCGGCACCTTGGGCGTGCGCACCATCGGCGCGGCGCCGGGCGTGGAGCTGCGCGTGTCGGACGACGGCATCGGGTCGGGGGCGCTCACGAGCTTCTCTGCGACGCGGCTCGACGTGGACGACGCGGGCGTGGCGTTCGAGGCCCTGCTCGGGGAGGACCTGGACGGCGACCCGCTCGACGTCGTGATCGACATCGGCACGCTGGACACGATCTCCGCCGTGTCGCAGGGTGCGGACATCGAGGTGTCGGGCCTGTCGACCCTGTCGCTCAACGTCGACTACTGGCTGTCGGCGGCGCCGGTGCCGCCCCGTGTCGCGGCCATGGACGATGCCTCGATCGTCGCCCTGGTGTCTCGCGGATCGTTCCGGCCGGCTGCGGTCGGTGGGGTGACGTCCCAGGAGTCGCTGGAGATCGTGCGTCGCGGCGATGCGGCGCACTTCGAGTTCACCCTGAAGGACGCCACGCTCACCACGAACCTGGTGCTGGACGCCGAGGACGATGTCGCGTCGCCCTCTGGCTACCTGGACGCGCGCTTGGAGGACAACACGGCCGACCGGTACGTGTTCGGCTCGTCCGCGCGGTCGGGGTCGGACGCCCAGAGCCGCTCGCTGCGGTTGGGTGTGGGCGTGCTGTACCGGGACCAGGACCTGAACGCGACGGAGCTGGAGTGGGCGCTGGCCAACCTCAGCAACAAGGGGACCTACGTCAACCCGACCCCGGGCCTGCCCTACAACGAGCCGGTCGATGTCCTGCTCACCGACACCTCCGTGTACGGCGTCCACCCCGACGAGGTCATCACCCCCTGACCGGCCTTGGGCGTGTGGGGACGGCGTCGTCGGATGCCGTCTGGGGTCCGGGCGTCACCGGGATAGGGCGGGGCGGGGAGGCCCATGCACGCACCGCGGCCGGAGTACGCCAGACCGCCCGTGAGGATGTCGCCGTGGCGGCGGTGGCTCCACGAGGTGGTGTTCGAAGCAGACACCCCCGCGGGGCTGGCGTTCGACGCGGCGTTGTTGGTCGCCATCGTGCTCAGCGTCACCGTGGTCATGCTCGCGAGCGTGCAGGGGGTGGTCGCGGAGTACGGGGAGCTGCTGTTCTGGGCGGAGTGGGTGTTCACCGTGCTGTTCACGGTGGAGTACGCGCTGCGGCTGATGGTGGTGGCTCGCCCCGCGCTGTACGCCCGGAGCTTCTACGGGGTCGTCGACCTGCTCAGCATCCTGCCCACCTGGGCGAGCTTGTTCGTGGAGGGGGCGGAGTCGCTGCTGGTGGTGCGGCTGCTGCGCATGATGCGGATCTTCCGGGTGTTCAAGCTGGCGAACCACCTGGAAGAAGGGCGCACCATCCTGCTGGCGCTCCAGCGCAGCGCCCGGAAGATCACGGTGTTCATGACCACCGTGCTGGCGCTGATCACGATCGTCGGGGCCGTGATGTACGTGGTCGAGGGCCCCGAGTACGGGTTCACGTCGATCCCGGTGGGGATGTACTGGGCGGCGGTGACGATCACGACGGTCGGGTACGGCGACATCAGCCCCGGCACCAGCTTCGGCCGGTTCCTGGCGATGTTCGTAATGTTGATCGGCTACGCGATCATCGCGGTGCCGACGGGGATCGTCAGCGCCGAGATGGTGCGGGCGGACGGCACGCCAGGCCAGGACATCCACAACCCCCATGCCTGCCCCGGCTGCGGGGCTGAGGGCCACCACGAGGACGCGTCGTACTGCCGCGTGTGTGGCACGCCGCTGCTGTTCGAGGGCGAGGTGGGGTAGGCGGCGCGCGGCTCAGCCGGTGGCGAGCACGCCGTTCTCGATCAGGCGGGCCCTGAGCAGCTCCCCTGCGGATCGCGGGGGACCCGAGCCATCGACGGGGCGGAGCACCCACTCGGGCCGCGGGTGGACGAAGAACGGGAGGCTGTACCGAGAGCCTGCGACGGCCCCGCGCGGGTTGACCACCCGGTGGGTGGTGGCGGGGAGTCGGCCGCCGGACAGGTAGGCCATGAGGTCGCCGGTGTCGCAGATGAGGACGTCGGGCGGGGTGACGAGCGAGCGCCAGGTGCCGTCGCGGTCGAGCAGCTGCAGCCCGGGTGCGGTGGAGACGGGCAGCAGGGTGAGGAGGTTGATGTCCTCGTGCGCGGCGGCGCGGACGGCGTCGGGCGGGTCGGTGGGGCGCAGCGGCGGGTAGTGGATGACCCGTAGGACGTTGCTGCCGTGGTGCGTGCCCTCGAGGAGGTCGGTGACGTCGAGCCCAGCCCCCCGGGCGATCGCGGCGAGCAGGGTGGCGGCGACCTGGTCGAGCTGACCGAACAGGGCCTCGAACACCGGGCGGAAGGACGGAGGGTCGTCGGGCCACACCGCGTCGGGCATGCCGGCGGCACGCAAGGCCTCGTGCTCGGGGCCCAGGGTGCGTCCCACCTGGAAGAACTCCTTGAGGTCGTGGACGCCCTGATCGCGGGCCCGCTCCACGCCGAACCCGGTGTACCCGCGCTGGCGGCCGTCCTCCGCGCGCTCCCAGGCGCGCTTGGCCGGACCCGGTAGGCGGAAGAAGGCCTTGGCGGTGGCATAGGCGCGGTCGAGGAGGTCGGGATCGATCCCGTGGCCAGCGATCCCCACAAAGCCCCACCGGGCCAGGCTGGCGTGCAGGGCCTGGTCGAAGGTGTCGCGGACGGTGGAGGGCGGGGCGTGCGGTCCTGCCAGGGCCGACAGATCGAGGATGGGGAGATCGAGGTCGGCCATGGACCCTCCGTGCCTCCGATCGAACCGATCAGGGCACGCGCGTCCACCGCGGGATCGGCTACCGTGGACAGGAATGGACCGCGGAGGATCGGTGGACCCAGCTCGGGTGGTGTGGCGGCACAGCCGGTGGACCGGCGTCCTGGTGGGGGCGCTCGGAGGATCGGCGGCGTGTACCCCGGCGGGCGACGACGACGGGTCGGAGACGGCGTCGGACACCGAGCCGGACGCGACCGACGCCGACCCGCACACGGACGGGGTCGACTCCGACGTGGACGCCGGGCCCGCATCCGTCGTGACCTGGGTGGCCGGGGACGAGGTCGTGTGCCCGTCGCCGGGCGATCGTCTCAACCTGGGGTGGTACGAGGCGTGGACCCCGCCGGGCTTCACGCCCGAAGATCAGGACTGGCGCCTCGACGACGGGGCGTTCTTCCACGGCGGCGGGGTCGCGGTGGGCGACCTCAACGGCGACGGCCGGATCGACCTGGTGCGCGGCACGGATGGGCGGTCGCTGGCCGTGTACCTGCAGGGCGAGGAGGGCTTCACCCGCGGGGACGACGGGTTGCCCGAGGGGATGCCGGACCGCATCGGGGCGGTGGTGCCCGTCGATCTGGAGGGAGACGGAGACCTGGACCTGTTCGTGGGCGGGTGGGAAGCCCCGGACGCGATGTTGATCAACGACGGCGCCGGCACCTTTGTGGATGTGGCCACGGCCCGCGGCCTGGCAGGACCCAGCGACGCCCGCACGGTCGGCGCCAGCTTTGCGGACGCGGACGGCGACGGCGACCTCGACGTGGCGATCGCGGTGCACGGCGAGGTGCCCACGACGGGCACGTTGCCGCCGGGCCAGCCGTCCCGGGTGCTGCTGCAGGGCGACGACGGGACGTTCACCGATCTGGTTCCGGACCGGCCCGACGACGATCCGCTCCAGGTCAGCCACGCCTTCCTCTCGACCTGGCTGGAGCTGGACGGCACGCCCGGGCTGGAGCTGTACACGGTCCACGACTTTGGCTGGCGGGTCCCCAACGCGGCGTACGATCTGGTGGACGGGGCGCTCGTGCGCCTGCCCGCGCTGGGCATCGAGTCCACCGCCACGAACATGGGGTTGGGGGTTGGCGATCTGGACGGCGACGGGCGGGTGGACCTCGCCGTGCCGGCGATCGATCGGGTGTTCCTCTACCGAAGCCAGGGAGACCGCTGGTTCGACGTGTCGATCTCGGCGGGCGTGGTGCCGGACATCGACGGGGGGCAGCGCGTGGGGTGGGGTGCGGAGCTGGCGGACCTCGACCACGACGGGGATCTCGATCTGCCGGTGGTGTTCGGCTACCTCGACGAGCGCGCGCAGTCGGGGCCCAACCGCGGCGCCCAGGCCGATGCACTGTGGGTGCAGCAGGACGGCCGCTACCGGGAGCGCGCCGAGGAGCATGGGGTCGACACCACCCACGTGGCGCGGGGCCTCGTTGTCGCCGACGTCGACGGCGACGGCTGGCTGGACCTGGTCAAGGGCAACCTCGCGGGCCCCACGCGGATCAGCCGGGCCCGGTGTGGCCGGGCGCACTGGGTCGCGGTGCGCCTGGATGACACGGTCACCGCCAACCGCCACGGGCTCGGTGGGGTGGTCGAGGTGCACGTCGGGGAGACGGTGCAGCGTCGGTACCCGCTCGCGGGCGGCACCGGCTACGCGGGCGGAGGCCCCTCGACCTCGGTGTTCGGTCTCGACGAGGCCGAGGCGATCGACGCCATCGTCGTGCGCTGGCCGGACGGCGGGGTGGATCGGGTGGAGCCGGCCGGCGTGGACCGCACGATCACCGTGCAGCGGCGTCCTGTTCCGACCCCCTGAGTGCCACGCGCCGGGTCAGAACAGCCGGTTCAGCCCGTTGAGCGACGCCACCCGGTAGGCCTCGGCCATGGTCGGGTAGTTGAACGTCGTGTTCGCGAAGTAGTCGATCGTGTTGTGCGGGGCGGGCTGCGCCATGATCGCCTGGCCGATGTGGATGATCTCCGCGGCCCGGTCGCCGAAGCAGTGCAGGCCGAGGATGGCGTGCGTCTCTCGGTGGAACAGGATCTTGAGCATGCCGACGGTCTGCCCGGAGATCTGGGCGCGGGCCAGGCTCTTGAAGCTGGCCATGCCGACCTCGTAGGGCACCTTGCGCTCGGTGAGCTCGCGCTCGTTGGCCCCGATGCAGCTGATCTCGGGCGAGGTGTAGATCCCGGTGGGGACCTCGCTGACCAGCCGAAGGTTGCACTCGCCCTCGGTGATGTGGGTGCCGGCGAACCGGCCCTGGTCGTACGCGGCGCTCGCCAGCGCAGGCGGCCCGATCACGTCGCCGACCGCGTAGATGTGGGGCACGGCGGTGCGGTAGTGCTCGTCGACCTGGATCTGGCCCCGGTGGTCGGGGGCGATCCCGATGTCCTCGAGGCCCATCCCCTGGGTGTTGCCGGTGCGGCCGATCGCGAACAGCATCACGTCCGACTTGAGCTTCTTGCCGGACTTGAGGTGGACGATCACGCAGTCGTCGAGGGCCTCGCAGCGCTCCATCTCCTCGTCGTGCCGGATCCGGACGCCCGAGTCGCGCAGGTGGTACGACAGTGCGTCGATGATCTCGTCGTCGAGGAAGGCCAGCAGCTTGCTGCGGTTGTTGACGAGGTTGATCTTGATGCCCAGGTCCTTGAGCATCGAGGCGTACTCGCACCCGATCACGCCCGCCCCGAAGATCGTCATCGTCTGCGGCGTGTCGGTCATGCGCAGCAGGGTGTCGGCGTCGTGGACGCGCGGGTGCGTGAAGTCGATCTCGGGGGGCCGGTAGGGCCGGCTGCCGGTGGCGATCACGAAGTGCTCGGCCTCCAGGCGGACGATCGGCGCGCCCTCGACACAGACCTCGACGGCATGCGGGCTCGCGAACCGGGCGCGGCCATGGAAGATCGGCACGCGGTTGCGGTCGTAGAAGCCCTGCCGGAGGTCGGTCTGCAGGGAGATGACCTCCTCGGCGGCGCGGCGCATCTCGACGTAGTCGAACGCGCTCTCGGTCTTGCGTCCGCCCATCACGAACCGGTGCTGCTGCCCGAGCACCTTGATGGACTGGCGCAGCGCCTTGCTGGGGATCGTGCCGCGGTGCGTGCAGTTGCCGCCGACCATCGGCATCTTCTCGACGACCGCGACCCGCTTGCCGCCCTTGGCGAGGCGCATGGCGGCACCTTCGCCGCCGGGGCCGGTCCCGATCACGACTGCATCGAATCGTTCGACGTCCATGCCGACGCCTCCTCGTGGAAGGGGGTGTGTATGCCGACGACAGCGCCCGACAAGCGCCGCACGACGATGACACCTGTTGGCGCCCAGGGGTTTGCGGGACGGGGGTGGGTGGGTGACTCGCGCGGGGCGGGACGGCCGAGCGGCGTGTCGCCGGGGAGGTTCGGATGAACAGGAAGGATGGCGCGACCGGACGGCGGACGGCGGTGGTGATCGGCGCGGGGTTCGGGGGCCTGTCGATGGGGATCCGGCTCCAGTCGATGGGGTTCGACACCACGATTGTCGAAGCCCTGGATCAGCCCGGGGGGCGCGGGATGGTGCTCCGCCGCGACGGCCACACCTTCGACATGGGCCCCACCGTCATCACCGTGCCGCACTTCATCGAGGAGCTGTTCGCGCTGGAGCGCGACGATCCCCAGCTCTGCCCGTCCCAGGACTTTCCTGCCGACGTGTTCGGCCCGGAGGCCCGGGTGCGGGAGGGCGTGTCCGGCGGTCCCCGAACCAGCGAATACTGCACGATCATCCCCTTGGATCCGTTCTACCGAATCTGGTTCGATGACGGGACGTACTTCGACTACACGGGCGACCCCGAGCAGACCCGCGCGCAGATCCAGCGCCTCGCACCCGACGATCTGGACGGGTACGACCGGTTCCAGGACGCGGCGCGCGCCATCTTCCAGCGGGGCTTCCTGGAGCTTGGCTACACCGGGTTCTTCGATGTGGGCACCATGCTCGCGGTCGCGCCGGATCTGCTGCGGCTCGACGCGGTCCGGTCGCTGTTCACCTTCGTCAGCAAGTACTTCCGCTCCGACAAGATGCGGCAGGTGTTCAGCTTCGAGACGCTGCTGATCGGAGGCAACCCCACCTCGGTGCCGGCGATCTACTCGATGATCCACTTCGTCGAGAAGACCTGGGGGGTCCACTTCGTGAAGGGGGGCACCGGCGCGCTGGTGGCGGCCTTTGCGCAGAAGTTCGCCGACCTCGGGGGCACGCTGCGGCTCGCCGCGCCCGTCGAGCGGATCCTGGTGGAAGACGAGGGCCCGGCGCTGATCGGGCGCAAGGGGGTCGCCCGCGGTGTGCAGCTGGCATCGGGGGAGGAGCTCGCCGCCGACGTCGTCGTGTCCAACGCCGACTGGGCCCACACCTACGGCACCCTGATCGACCCCAAGTTCCGGCGATTCAACGCCGATCTGCGCGTGAAGACCGCCCGCTACTCGATGAGCGTGGTGGTCGTGTACTTCGGGTTCACCCGGGACGACGCGCGGGACGGAGACCTCCGCCACCACAACATCCTGCTGGGGCCTCGCTACGAAGCGCTGCTCCAGGAGATCTTCGGCGACAAGGTCCTCCCCGACGACTTCAGTCAGTACCTGCACGTGCCCACGCTCACCGATCCGTCGCTCGCGCCGGAGGGATGCCACGCCGCCTACACGCTGATCCCCGTGCCCCACAACGGCTCGGGGCTGGACTGGGCCGAGATCGGCGACGCCTTCGTCGACAAGGTGTTCCGCTACCTCGAGGATCGCGGGTTCATCCCCGGGCTCCGCGAGCGCATCACCACGATGGCGTACATCACGCCCGACCACTTCCAGACCACGATGCGGTCCCACCTGGGCAACGCGTTCGGGATCGAGCCGGTCCTCACGCAGTCCGCCTGGTTCCGTCCGCACAACCGCAGCGAGGACATCCGCAACCTGTACATGGTGGGCGCCAGTGCCCAGCCCGGTGCGGGAACCCCGAGCGTGATGATGTCCGCAAAGATCACGGCGCGTGCGGTCGCAGCCGATCTCGGGGTGGGGGTTTCCCGTCACCGATCGACCCGCGCAGTTCAGAAAACGTCGGAAACTTAGGGAAAGATGGCGGGTTGGACCCCGGTGGGTCATGGTGCGCCCTGGGGGGAGTAGCGGCATCTGTGTCGTGAATTGGGGGTCCTGCATGGAGGCCCGATGCGCGCCGTGATGACGCTGCCGATGATGCTGAGCCTGTTCGCGTGCCAGACCGGTCGCGGTCTCGGCGGGGATGGCGCGCGGGACACGGCAGACGCGTACGAGGCGGGGGTCCAGGCGGGACGCACGGAGGCGCGGGAGAGCCTGCTTCCGTTGATCGAGGCCCTCACGGAGCGTGTGGAGGTGCTGGAGGCGGGGGCGGATCGTCGCGACGAGGCGATCGCCGCCCTGCGGGCGGATCTGGAGAGCCTGGACTTCGCCCGCTTCCTGACGGCGGAGGATCTGGACGGCCTCGCCACCGAGCTGTGGGTGCGCGCGCAGGGCTACGCGGCCGACACCGATCTCGCGGACGCGGTGGCGCGGCTGGACGGCCACGACGCGCTCCTCGCCGTCGTTGGCACCCGGCTGGACGGCCATGATCTCGGGCTCGCCTCGCTCGGCGACGCCGTGGTGCGCCTGGACAGCGACGTCACGGCCCTCGACGGGACGGTCGCTGGGGTGGCATCCCGGGTCGCGCTGGTGGAAGCGACGGTGGTTTCCCACGGCGATCGCCTGGATGACCACGACCGGCGGATCGAGGCCTTGGAGGCCGATCTGGCGGCGCTGTCGGCCACGGTCGACACCCTGGGGACGGCCGTGTCGGCGCTTCAGGAGGATCTGGCGGCCGTGCAGGCGGCTGTCGCGGGGCTGGTTAGCGACCTGGACGGCCTGCGTGGGGACCTCACCGCGGTGGTCGGACGCCTGGACGGCCTGGACACGGCCGTCGCGGGGCTGGCGTCGGACCTGACCTCGCTCACCGGTGCGTTGGCCGACGTCACCACGGCGCTGACTGTGTTGGAAGGGACCGTCTCGGGACTCGGCTCGGTCGTGACCGGGCTGTCGTCGGACCTGACGTCGCTGACGGGAACGGTCGGTGGGCTGGCGACGGACCTGATGTCGCTGACGGGAACGGTCGGCGGGCTGGCGACGGACCTGGCGTCGCTGCAGGGCGTCGTGTCGGGCCTGTCGGGCGGCCTGGCGACGGTGCAGTCCGATCTGGCCTCGCTCGGAGGCACGGTCGCAGGCCTCGACAGCGGGCTGGCCTCGCTGGAGGGCACCGTCACGGGTATGTCCGAGGATCTGACGGCGCTGCAAGGCGACTTGGGAGACCTGTCGGACGACCTGGCGCTGCTGGCGTCTGATGTCGCCTCGCTGGAGGGTGTGGTGTCAGGGCTGTCGGGGGACCTGACGACGCTCTCGGGTCGGGTGACGGGGCTGGACAGCGATGTGTCGTCGCTGGACGGCGTGGTGTCGGGCCTGTCGGGGGATGTCCTCGGTCTGCAAGAGGACGTCGGCGTGCTGGAGGGCCTGGTGGACGGGCTGCTGGGCGGGATCCTTGGCGGGCTGAGTGCACCGGCTGCGCCCACGGCATTGCGGTCGTCCTCAGAGGACGTGGATCCCCTGGCGGACGGTCGGATCGACGTGCCCGGCGAGCAGGCCACCCTGTCGTCGGCGCTGGCCGCGCTGGCCGGACAGCGGCTGGCGGGGCCGGTCGAGATCGTGTTGGCGGCGGGCGATCACCGGGTCGACAGCGCGTTGGTCGTCGATCACCCGGATGCCGGCATGGTCTCGATCCGGGGCCAGGGCGCGTCGTCGAGCCGCGTGGTGTTCCCGGCGGGGTCGGATGGGCTGATCCTGGGCCGGGCAGGCCTGGGCGACCTCGACGGCCTCACCCTGGCGGGCTCTGCGGGCGGGACCGGCCTGGCGGCGTCGCAGGACGGGTTCGTGGTGGTGGGACGGGACCTCGTCGTCGATGGGTTTGCGGCGGGCCTGGTCGCGTCCGACGGTGCGACCCTGTGGTTCGAGCCGGCGTCCCTCGGGGGTTCGGATCCGGTCGTCCGAGGTTCGGGTGACGGGGTGGTCGCGCGCAACGGCGGCGCCGTCGTCGTGTCGGACCTGGTCCTGTCGGTGCAGGGCACGGGGATCGTGGCCACGGCGGGCGGACGGGTGATCGCGGACCGGGCGGTGGTCGATCCCGGGGCGCT
Source organism: bacterium (assembly GCA_030424555.1). Classification (GTDB taxonomy): domain Bacteria; phylum Myxococcota_A; class UBA796; order UBA796; genus JAUHWK01. The sequence continues at coordinate 14,245 of JAUHWK010000035.1, forward strand.
GCAGGGCATTCGGGCCGGCTGGGACGGGCTGGTGGTCGCGCCCGGCGCGCAGATCGACGCGGACGACACCTGTGTGGACGCGGGACCGGCCGCGTGGGTGGACCTGACCGCGGCCGTGTGTGCGGTCCCCGCGGGGGACGGGCTGCGGGTGGCACCGGATGCCGTGATCGGGCTGGAGGGTGCCGCCGTTCCCCATGCATCGACGCCGTGAATCGGCGAGTGCCCTGCAACGAGTCGGGACGGGCGGGCCTGGGACGGTCTGGCTAGGACGGCCGAGTTGGAGGGCCGCATGAACGCCACGACCCCGTCGCATCCGCTGTACCCGAACCTGCTGTCGCCCCTGGATGTGGGGCCGTTCTCCCTGCGCAACCGCACCCTGATGGGCTCGATGCACGTCGGCCTGGAGGAGCAGATCGGTCCGCTGACCCGGCTGGCGGCCTACGCCCGGCGCCGGGCCGAGGGCGGGGCGGGGCTGATCGTCACGGGCGGGTTCGCCCCCAACGTGGCGGGCTGGGTCAAGCCGCTGGCGGGCAAGCTCACCAACCGGTGGGAAGCCTACAAGCACCGGGTGATCGCCGACGCCGTCCACGACGCGGGCGGGCGCATCGCCCTGCAGATCCTGCACTCGGGCCGCTACGGCTACCACCCGTTCTCGGTCGCGCCGTCCAAGATCAAGTCGCCGATCACGCCGTTCACGCCGCGCGCGCTGTCGGACAAGGGCGTCCTGCAGACGATCAAGGACTTCGCGCGGTGCGCAAAGCTGGCCAAGGAGGCGGGCTACGACGGCGTCGAGGTGATGGGTAGTGAGGGCTACCTGATCAACGAGTTCCTCGTCCGTCGCACCAACAAGCGCACCGATCGCTGGGGCGGGGAGTACGCCCAGCGCATGCAGTTCCCGGTGAAGATCCTGGAGGCCGTGCGCGAGGCCTGTGGCGACGACTTCCTGGTGATCTACCGGTTGTCGATGCTGGATCTCGTCGAGGACGGCTCCACGTTCGACGAAGTCGTCCAGCTGGCGGGGGCCGTGCAGGAAGCGGGCGCCAACGTGATCAACACCGGCATCGGGTGGCATGAGGCGCGGGTGCCCACGATCGCCACGGTCGTGCCGCGGGGCGGGTTTGCGTGGGTCACCAAGCGGCTGCGCCCGCACGTGCAGGTCCCCCTCGTCACCTCCAACCGGATCAACATGCCCGAGGTGGCCGAGAAGGTGCTGGCCGACGACGTCGCCGACATCGTCAGCATGGCGCGGCCCTTCCTGGCGGATCCGGACTGGGTGCTCAAGGCGGAGCAGCAGCGGGCCGACGAGATCAACACCTGCATCGCGTGCAACCAGGCCTGCCTGGACCACGCGTTCGAGAACAAGACCGCCAGCTGCTTGGTGAACCCGGTGGCGGCCCACGAGCTCGACCTGCGCATCCACCCCACCCGGCAGCGGCGGCGTGTCGCGGTGGTGGGGGCGGGTCCTGCAGGGCTGTCGGCGGCGTGTACGGCGGCGGAGCGGGGTCACGAGGTGGTGCTGTTCGAGGCCCAGTCGGAGATCGGCGGCCAGTTCAACTACGCCAAGGTCGTGCCGGGCAAGGAGGAGTTCCACGAGACCATCCGCTTCTTCACCACCCGGCTCGCGCGGGCGGGGGTCGACCTGCGGCTCGGCACCCGGGTCGGACCGGAGGATCTCGCGGCGTTCGACGTCGTGGTGGTCGCCACCGGGGTCACGCCGCGGGCGCTGTCGCTGCCTGGGATCGACCACGCCAAGGTCGTGTCCTACGTCGACGTGCTGTCGGGGGCGGTCGAGGTCGGTGAGCGCGTGGCGATCATCGGTGCCGGCGGGATCGGGCACGACGTCGCCACGTTCTTGGCCGAGCCGCGGCCGAGCCAGGCGGAAGATCCGGCACGGTTCGCCGCCACCTGGGGCATCGCGGTGGAGGGCTGGGGCACCGACGCCGCGACGCCGGCGGGGGGTCTGGTCGACAAGGCCCACCACGCCGCGCTGCGTCAGATCACGCTGTGCCAGCGCTCGCAGGGCAAGATGGGGGGCGGCCTGGGCAAGACGACGGGCTGGATCCACCGCAAGGAGCTCGACCACCTCGGGGTGGAGAAGCTCGGCGGCGTCGCCTACGAGCGCATCGACGACGACGGCCTACACATCACGGTCGATGGTGCGCCGCGGGTGCTGGACGTGGACCACGTCGTGATCTGTGCCGGCCAGCTCAAGGTCGACGGACTCCTGGCGCCCCTGGCGGATCGGGGCGTCGAGGCCTACGCCATCGGCGGGGCGGACGAGGCCCGCGAGCTCGATGCCAAGCGGGCGATCGACCAGGGAACCCGCCTCGCCGCCCGGCTGTGAGCCGGCGCCGGTCCCGGTTGACGCTGTGTTCTTACGGCGTCTACCGTGGGGCCGGAGGCGCACCGTGACGAGGGTCCTGGACCGGATGGGGATCGGGCCCCGCACGGGGTGGCGTGGCGCGCTCGTCGTCGGCCTGCTGGCCGTGGGCTGCACGTCGGATGGGGGAGACGACCGCACCCCGGTGCCGGACACGGACCCCGGCGAGGACTCCGCCGCGGACAGCGGAGATCCGGTCCACACCGACGACACGGATGGGGTGGCGGTCGAGACGTGCGTGCAGGCGGTGGCGCGGCCGGCTGGGGCGCCCACGATCCTGGTGCCGCAGTCCTTTGCGCCGACGGCGCTGGTCGACAGCATCGGCGTGCGGTCGTGCTTGGTGGTCCACGATCTGGATCAGGACGGCCACCTCGACGTGCTGTGGGGCAAGGAGGCCGACGACGTCGCCCAGGTCGTGGTGCGGTGGGGGCTGGGGGGCCGCCAGGGTGTGGTCCAGCGCAGGACGGTCGACCACCTTCCGTACGCGTGCCTCGTGGGGGACGACGACGGGGACGGGGACCTCGAGGTCTTGTACGCAGACGCCACGGGCCTTGCCCGGCTGGACGGGCTCGCCGCCCGGTCGTGGACGCGGTCGTCGGTGTGGACGGCGCCGGAGACCACCTTCCAGACCGACGTGTTCTCGCTGTCCCGGGTGGACCTGGATGGGGATGGGGACGAGGACGTGATCGTGACGCTGTCCGGCTACGTCACCGACTGCTCCGAGGCGGCCACCGACAGCGATGGCGACGTGATCCTCACCACCGACGACATCGACCCGGGCGTCGTGATGTGCTTGGAGCGTACGGACGCGGGCTGGGCGGCCATGGACGCCGAGCCGTGTCC
>JAUHWK010000450.1 GCA_030424555.1 bacterium
AGACCCTCACCAACCCCGGCTTGGTTCTCGGCGGTCCTCACTGCATGTCGCCCGAGCAGGTCCGGGGCAACGACGTCGACGCCCGCACCGATGTGTACGCCATCGGCATCTTGCTGTTTCGCGCCGTGATGGGCCGGTACCCGTTCCATGGGCGCAACAGCACGGCCACGATGCTGGCGCACCTCAACGAGGCCCCCCCCACCTTCTTCTCGGTCCAGCCGGACTTCGTGATGCCCGAGGGCCTGGAGGACGTCGTCCGGCGCTGCCTCGCCAAGGATCCCACCGAGCGCTTCGACGACATGGGGGCGCTGATCACCGCCCTGGCCGACGTGATCGACGCCCCCGCCGATGCCTGGCTCACCGGCGCCGTCGCGGCGAGCACGATCAAGCGCAAGGGCCCCGTCGTGCAGCCCACCGGCGCCCACCAGATCGTCGGCGCGGCCGGCATCGGCGCGCTCGGCGGGGTCGCCCTGATGGGCTTGCTCCTCGCCATCGTGTGGTGGGGCATGGGCGGGCTCGACCCCACCTCGGCCAGCGCCACGGCCGCCCCCTCGCCGTCCCAGCCCGCCGCCACGGCCCCCGGCTCCGCGGATCCAGCACCGCCCGCCGCCGCCACCCCGGCACCGCCCGCCGCCGCCACCCCGGCACCGCCCAGCGCAGCCGAGGCCGCCCCCGCGCCTGCGGCCCCTCCCCCTGCCGCGGCCCCCGAGCCCGAGCCCGAGCCCCGAAGGACCTCCCGCCCGCGGTCCTCCTCGTCCCGCAGCAGCCGTCCGGCGCCTGCGCGCGCCACACCGGACCCGAAGCCGGCGGCCCCCGCCCCCAAGCCGGCCGATCCCCCGCCAACCAAGCCTGATCCGTCCCCCGAGCCCGAGGGCTACCGTGGTCTCCCAGACGACTTCTAGGGCTCCGCGCCCCGGATGGACCCATGCCCTCGTCGGAGGGCTCGCGTGGCTGCTGGGCGCGCAGCTGCTGTGCATGCAGCCCGCCTGGGCCGACCCGCGCGACGACGCCCGACGCAACTTCCTCCAGGGCCTCCGGCACGCGGAGTCCGGAGACTACGAGTCGGCGCTGTCGTCCTTCCTCGCGGCCGAGGGCCAGTACAGCCACCCCGCCACGATGTACAACATCGCGCGCGCCTACGAGGACCTCGGTCAGCCCGACGAAGCGGTCGCGTGGTACGACCGCTTGATCGCCGAGCACCCCGACCGCGCCGGCGATGCTCAGCAGCGCGTGGCCGCCCTCCGTCCTCAGGTCGCCCCGGCTCCCGTCGCCCAAGGTCAGCCTGGCACGGTCGGCACCGTGGTCTCCTCCACCGGCGCCACCCCCGAGGAGCTGGAGCGCCTCCAGGCCTTGGCCCGCCAGCTCGACGCCCTCACCACCGAGCTCCTGGAGCGGCCGCCTCCCGCCCCGGTGGTGGTCGCCGCGCCCGCCGAGGAGGCCAGCGACACCGACACCGAGGGCGCCGACGTCCCGGCCGACCCCAACACCCCGCCCACGGTCGACGCGCCGCCACCTGCGCCCCCCGACGCCGGCACCTTCCTCACCGACGCCTACGAGCGCACGATCACGTCCGCCACGCGCTCGGGCCAGGACCCGCTCGACGCACCGATGTCCGTCACGGTGATCACGGCCGACGAGATCCGCCTGTCGGGCGCCACGACGTTCGCCGACGTGCTCCGACGGGTGCCGGGCATGGAGGTCATGTCGATGGCCTCCCCCACCCCGTACGTCGGCATCCGCGGGTTCAACTCCGAGCTGACCAACAAGGTGCTGTGGCTGGTCGACGGCCGCCCCGTGTACTTCGAGATGCTCGCCGCCCCGCTGCCGCTCGGGTTCCCCATCGGCCTGGAGGACGTCGAGCGCATCGAGGTCGTTCGCGGACCAGGCTCTGCGCTGTACGGCGCCAACGCCGTGACCGGCGTGATCAACATCCTCACCCGTCAGCCCGACGACACCCACCGCGCGATGGCCGTCTTCCGCGCCGGCTCCCCCGACTTCCTGTACGCCGCGGGCAACGCCTCCGGCACCGAGGGCATCCTCGGGTACCGGTTCAGCGCTGGCTACGAGCAAGAGGGGCGCTGGACCCGAGAGGGCGAGTTCACCGAGGACGACCCGGTCGAGCCCTTCTTCGACGAGCAGAGCCTCGCCGGCCGCAAGTTCCGCGGGTCCGGCCTGCTGCAGATGCGCTTCCTCGACCAGGGCCTCGCCAGCGTCGAAGGCGGCTTCAGCCGTGGCCGCACCGAGCTGTACAACATCGGCGCCCTCGGCAACTACGCGCTGGAGGGCACCACGTCCTACCTGCGCGGCGATCTCACGTACGGCCCGGTCCACCTGCGCACGTTCTGGAACCGGGAGGCCGGCGACCTCGGGCCGTGGATCAGCGACGCCGGCCGCTCGCGCGATCTCAACGCGTCGGTGATCAACGACGGCGTCGACCTCGAGGTCGAGGCGAACATCCCCGTCAAGAGCGGTCCGGTCGACCACCTGATCAACCTGGGTGCCGGGTACAAGTACAAGAACTTCCAGTTCGACTACCTGTCGGGCGGCAAGGACACCCCCTGGGTCGAGCACCACGCGCGGGCCTTCATCCAGGAGCAGCTGTCCTGGAGGTGGCTCACCGTCGTCGCGAGCTTCCGCGTCGACCGCCACCCCCTCGTCGACGTCTCCAAGACCCTGTCGCCCCGTGGCGCGCTCGTGTTCCGGGTGGCGCCGCGCACCAGCCTCCGGATCAACGGCGGCACCGCTTTCCGCGCGATGAACTCGGTCGAGTCCTACATGGACATCGCGATCGACACCACCGCAGATGGCTACTTCGTCCGCGACTTCGGCGGGGAGATCGAGCGCCCGAACGACACCGCCGACCACCGCCTCGAGCCGGAGCGCATCGTCAGCGTCGAGATCGGCGCGCACGACGAGTCGAGCCCCTTCCACCGTGTCGACGTCGCGCTGTACTGGAACCGGGTCTCCAAGCTCATCGGCCTGGAGCCGGTCAGCCAGGTGCTCCTCCCCTACGATCCCGATCGCGGGGGCATCCCGTTCGGCGTGTCCGGCTGGGCCAACCTCGACGAGATCTACGACGCGTTCGGCGGCGAGGCCGACGTCACGGTGTTCCCTGTCGACGGCCTGGATGTGTTCGCCAACGTCGCCCTGCAGCGCATCCTGGAGCGCGTCCCGGGCGAAAGCTCGGTCACCGACGGCGCCACCAGCTTCGCCAAGGTCAACGTCGGCGTCACCTACCGCGCGCCGTTCCGGATGGACTTCTCGGTGCGCGGCCACTGGTACTCCCAGCAGACCTGGCGCCTGCGCGAGTTCGGACCCACCGGGGACATCGTGCTCAACGAGCGGGACGTCCCGTCGCGCTTCGTGATGTCCGCCCGCATCGCCGGCCGCCCCCTGCCCGACCGCGACCTCGAGTTCGGTCTGGAGCTTGGCGTCGACTTCGTCGCGCTGTCGTTCGTGCGAAGCGGCCTCGATATCCACCAGCTGCGC
>JAUHWK010000451.1 GCA_030424555.1 bacterium
GGGCGACCACCGTGGGGAGCACGGGGATCTGGTCGTGACGGACCAGGTTGTCGCTGTCGCTGTCGGCGGGCGGGGCGCCATCGGGGGGCGGCACCAGCAGGACCGGGACTCGGCAGCCGAAGATGCCGTACTGGTAGTAGTAGTCGCGACTGGACCAGCCCTCCTGCTCGAACAGCAGGGCACAGTCGGGATCGGACAGGTCGACCGGTAGCTCATCGGCCACGTCGACCGTGTTGCAGTTGATGTCCTGGTCGATGCTGGTGTTGCTGCAGATCGGCGCCTGGCGACCGGCGTACAGCAAGGCGCTGGCGAACAGCTGATCGCCCGAGGTGACCGTGCGCCAGCCATCGTCCCGCGCGTCCTCGGACCACGGCACGGCGTTGATGCCGACCACGTTGCCGATGGTGACCAGCGGCGGTGCGAAGATGCCGTCCCGCTTCACGACGAGCGGGCTTCCGTCCTCGGCCCACTCCGCGACGAGCGTGGTGTCCGGCAGCGGGGTCGGCCCGACGGCGTGGCCGCTCTCCGGCCCGCCGTAGAACCTCACCACCCCGCGCAGGGACGGATCGGCGCCGTCGACAAACCCGAGCTTGCTGTTGGTGCCCTGCTCCCACCGGCCATTGGCGGTCATCGGCAAGGCATCGTTGTCGAACGCCCCGCCGAGCGCGTACTCCGGCGTGAACGCCCGGCCCGCGAGCACCACCCCGCCGCCCGTGCGGCGGTAGCCGTCGATCAGGTCGCCGAGGGCGTCGTTGTTCGAGAGGGTGACGCCATCGTTGTAGTACAGCACCGCCACCGCCCCGCTCAGGGCGGACGGGAGCGGCGTGCTGGTGGTGACGTCCAGGTTGGTGACGGCCCCGAGCCGGCCACTGCCGACCAGCTTGGAGGTGACGTCACCGATGACCGCGGCGTCGGTCGTGGCCGACAGCACGATCACGTCCTGCGCCTGGGCGGAGGACGGAACGAAGCAGGCCAGGCCGACCGTGGCGGCAGCGCCGAGGAGCGCGCGCATCATCCCGCGTCCTCCTCGTCCGCCGGGGCCTCGGCGTCCGACGGCTCCGGTGCGGTGGGCTCCGGCTCCGGGGCCGGCGCTTCCACGGGCTCGGGCTCGGGCTCGGCGCCCTCCATCTGGAAGTCGTCTGCGCCGTCGTCGAACGACGCGCCCTCCATCATGTCGACCTCTTCGATCTCCTCGCGCTCGATCACCTGGGGCGTGGTGGCGCCGGGCTCCTCGAAGCGGAAGCCGTCGTCGGGCTCGTCCTCGAACGACTGCGAGGCCTTGTCCGCCTCGCGCTGCTGGGCCTCGCGCATCTTGCGCTCCGCCTTCTCCGCCGGGGTGAGCGGACGCTCCAGCTTGACCGATCCGCCATTCCACGGCGCGGCGGTGCTGGTGCCGTAGTCCGGGAACTCGTCGAACTCGCCGTAGCGGCCCACGATGCGGAACTCGACGCGGCGGTTCTCCTGCAGGGCCGTCTCGTCGTCGCCGGCGTTCTTGGGCCGGACCTCGCCCATGCCGCGGAAGCTGACCCGCTCGGGCGCGACGCCGTCGAGGATGAGCTGCTTCCACACGCTCTCGGCGCGGGACTTGGACAGGTCGTAGTTGTACTCGAAGTCGCCCTCGGCGGACGCGTGGCCCTCGACCACCAGGTGCATGATGGTGGCGTTGCCGTTCATGATCGCCGCGACCTCGCGCAGGACGTCGAGCGACTCGGGCTTGATGTTCGCGGTGTCGACGAAGAACTCGATCGGCTCGCGAATCTCGATCATGTCCTCCTTCTCGACGGCCTTGGCGTCGGGCGGCGGCTCCTCGGGCTCGTACACGGGCGGCGGCGTGACCACCGGCGGACGAACGACTTCCTTGACGATCGGCTTGGGCTTGCGGCCCGGGTTGCGCGTGACCGTGAGGGCGGCGAGCACCCGCAAGTCGGTGGCGCCGAAGCCCTGGTTGGTGCCTCGCCCGGCCATGGCGTCGATCGTGATGTCGGTGTTGTACCCGACGTTGGCCAGCGGAACCTGGACACCGCCCAGGATCTCCAGCGCGTTCTCCGCCCCACCCTTGAAGAAGTTGGTGAAGCCACCGCGGGCGATCAGGGTCTGGACCAGCCGGACCGGGACCCAGGGCAGCTTGATGCGGAGGGCCTCGCTGAGCACCAGCTCGGGGCCGTGGTTGTAGTCGGCCTGGGTGTCGACCGTGGTGCGGGCGAGCACCGCGGCGTCTCCGACCAGGTCGACGATCTCGGCAAACTTGCCCATCGCGGTGATGCCGACGTTTCCGCGGACGCTCTTCTCACCCATGTAGGCCTGGGCACGACCGCTGGGGAACCAGATGTCGCCGCGGACACCGAAGTTGAACCACTTGGATTGGTACGGCAGGAAGCTGACACCAGCCATGATGTCGCCGACACCCGCACCCGGCGCCTGGAACCCGGAGATCGAGGATCCCCAGTTGGCGTTCACCGGCAGCATGAACCGCGCCGTGCCCCACTTGGTGAAGTCCCAGCTGATGCCGACCTGCGCGTTGAGACGGTTCTCGACGATGGGACCGATCTCCTCGTCGAGCCGGTAGGCCACCACCGGGTTGCGCTGGTACTGGAACGCCAGCCCGACCCGCACGGTGTTGCGGACATCGGTGGACGGGACATGGACGCCGGGGATGGCTTCGTCGCCGTAGCGCATGAAGACCATCTCTGGATCGGCGCTCAGCGCGCTGGATCCGGACGTGGTGGCCGCACCGCCGTCCTGAGCGAGCGCGGGCGAGGCCACCAGGGCCGCCGCACAGATCGCCGAGGCACGCCACGGCTGACGGGAACGATCGCCCTGGACCCGAAGGGGACCCGGAGCGGACGCAGAACGAGGGATCCAGTCGAACATCGGGGGGTCACCACCTGTGACGGTCGAGAAACGTCGCGCCTGTAGCCTGCGATGAGGCCCTGGGCGAGCGGAGCGGACGAGCATGCCACGGCCGTTCCCGGGCCGCTTCATCGATTCTGACCCGGGCGGCCACCGCGTGGGCGTCAGCAAGCTGGCAATTCCTCCGCGCACCCCGTCTGGCACGGTGTCGACAGCCCGTTTGGTGGTTGGCATCGGGTCCGGAGAATGCCACAATGCCGCACCCGTACCTTGGGCCTCTGGTCGGACACCCCCGTCCGACCCCTCGGTGTACCGCCACACCGCGGGCTGCTCCCCTCCCCTCGGGCCGCGTGCCACCGCCGCACCCGTCGATGTCCCCCAGACTCCAGCCTGCCTGAGCCCGTCCGCCCAAGCTTGCCTTTCCTTGCCTGCACACACCGCTGCCTTCCTGAACCGCCGGCCCCTGGCCGATGGCGCGTCTCCGGAGACTCCCATGGCACCTCGCCCCCTGCTCACCCTCGCCGCCGCCCTCCTGGCGCTCCTGCTGCCGATGCAGGACGCCCGGGCCGACGCCTGCGACCTCGGCGACGACCTCGAAACCCAGCTGATCTCCGGCGTGGGCGGCAACTGCGGCCAG
>JAUHWK010000452.1 GCA_030424555.1 bacterium
GCTCGTGGCGCGCCGGATCTGGCAGGGGCCGTCGAGCCTGTCGCCCCGCATGCTCTCGGTGCGGCCGTCTCAGCGCACGGCGGCGGCGCGCGTGCTGTACGCCAACAGCATCACGCTGACGCCCGGCACGGTGTCGGTGGCGATGTACAACGACGAGATCCTCGTCCACGCCCTGCTCGACGAGACGGCGGACGACCTGCTCACCGGCGAGATGGATCGCCGCGTGCAGGCGCTGGAGCGGGGAGGGGACGCCTCGTGATCTTGTCTGGGACGATGATCGCGGTCCTCCTCGCGATGGGCCTCACCCTGCTGCGGGCCCTGCGCGGGCCCACGGTGTTCGACCGGATCCTCGCGGTCAACGCGTTCGGCACCGCCACCGTGCTGTTCATCTGTGTGCACGGGTTCTTGGCGGGGCGCCCCGACTTCCTCGATCTCGCGCTGGTGTACGCGCTGATGAACTTCATCGGGACCATCGCCGTGCTCAAGTACCTTCACCACCCCGATCTGGGGTCTGCGGACGACGCCCCGGCGGAGGCCGTGCAGATGCTGGACGGGGGCCCTGGCTCCGGAGGCGCGCCATGAGCCCCGTGATGGTCTTGGTGGGGGTGCTCCTTGGGTTCGGGTCGCTGTTCCTGGTGACCGGTGCGGTGGGGCTCCTGCGCTTTCCCGATGTGTACACGCGGCTGCACGCGGCCGGCGTCGGCGACACCCTGGGCGCCGGGCTGATCCTGGCGGGCCTGCTGGTGATCCCCACGTTCGGCGACCACGGCTGGGTCGTCGAGCTGGCGGCCGGACACGGATGGCACGGGGCCGAGCACGGCGTCGTCACGTCGTTCAAGCTCGTGAGCATCCTGTTCTTCATGTGGGTGAGCGGCACCACGGCGTGCCACGCGCTGGCCAAGTCCGCCCACCTGGCCGGGGTGGTCCCCTGGCGGGGTGTGGACGGGGGGACCGAGGAATGACCGGCCTGATCGACATCGTCGTGCTGTCGCTGCTCGTGGTCACCGCCGTGATGGTGGGCCAGCTGCGCAACCTGTTCGCCGCCGCCATGCTCACCGGCATGTACAGCCTGCTGTCGGCGGTGTGGATGGTCGTGCTCGACGCGCCAGACGTCGCCTACACCGAGGCCGCGGTCGGGGCGGGCATCTCCACGGTGTTGATGCTGGCGACCTTGTCGCTCACCACCGAGGAGGAGCGGGAGGCCTCGCTGATCGAGCCGGGGCCGCTGTTCGTGGCCCTGATCACCGGGGCGGTGCTGCTGTACGCCACCTTGGACATGCCGCGGTTCGGGGATCCGTCCTCGCCGATCCACACCCACGTCGGGGCGATGTACCTGGAGCGGGCGCCGCACGAGATCGGCGTCCCCAACCTGATCACGGCCGTGCTCGCCAGCTACCGTGGCTACGACACGCTCGGGGAGACCACCGTCGTGTTCACCGCGGCCGTGGGCGTGCTGGCGCTGCTCACCGCACCTCCGCTCGACCGCCGCGGCCTGCCCTTCCGTCGAACCGCCAGCCTCGACACCTCGATGGCGTCGCAGTCCACGCTCGGAGGTGACGGGTCGCTGCCGCAGACCTCCCTGGCCGACGACGAGGTGGCGACGTGACCCGCAAGACGATCGTGCGGGTGGTGAGCAAGGCGCTCATTCCGTTCATCCTGCTGTTCGCCCTCTACACGCAGTTCCACGGGGACTACGGCCCGGGCGGTGGGTTCCAGGCGGGCGTGATCCTCGCCGCAGGCTTGGTCGTGTACGGCCTCGTGGTCGGGCTCGACGCGCTCAACGCCGTGTTCCCTCCGGCGGTGCGCGAGGTGTGTGCCGCGATGGGCGTGCTGATCTACGCGGGCGTCGGGTTCACCACGATGGCGCTGGGCGGCCGCTTCCTCGAGTACGGCGTGCTCACCCCCCATCATCCCGAGCATGGCCAGCACTACGGCATCCTGCTGGTGGAGCTCGGTGTCGGGCTCACGGTCTCCAGCGTGATGGTGATCCTGTTCGCCGCGTTCGCAGCGCGGGCGCGCGTGGCCCAGACGGAGGTGGTGTGAACGAGCTCATCGCCCACTACAACCACCAGATCGTCATCGTCCTGATGTGCCTGGGGATCTACGTGATCATGGCCCGGGACAACCTGGTCAAGAAGATCATGGGCCTCAACGTGTTCCAGGCCGCGGTCATCCTGCTGTACGTCACGATGGGACGCGTGGACGGTGGCACCGCGGCCATCCTGGTCGACGACCCGGGTGCCACCTACTCCAACCCCCTCCCGCACGTCCTGATGCTCACCGCGATCGTCGTGGGCGTCGCCACCACGGCGCTGGGGCTGGCCCTGGTCGTGCGCATCCAGGAGGCGTTCGGAACCATCGAGGATGGGGAGATCCAGGCCCTCGAGGAGCAGCAGGTCCCGTGATCGCCGCGAACCTTCCCGCCCTGCAGGTTGTCGTCCCGATGGTGGCGGCCCCCCTCGCGCTGATGGTGCGCGACCGCCGTGCGGCCTGGGCGGTCGCGGCTGTGGCGTCCACGCTGTCGGCGGCGATCGCGTGGTGGATGCTGTCCACCGTGCTCCGCGCCGGCACCTGGACCTACGAGATGGGCGGCTGGGAAGCCCCGGTCGGCATCGTGTACATCGTCGACCTTCCCACCGCGTGGATGCTGGTGCTGGTGTCGACGATCTCCGCGGTCGTGGCCTGGTGGGCCCCACGCAGCGTCGCGCTCCAGATCGACGAAGGGCGCCACCGGTACCTGTGGAGCGCGTGGTGCCTGGCCACCACGGGCCTGCTCGGGATCACGATCACCGGCGATGCGTTCAACGTGTTCGTGTTCCTGGAGATCTCCAGCCTCGCCTCGTACGCGCTCGTGGCGATGGGGCCGGATCGTCGCGCGCTCACGGCGGCGTTCCGGTACCTGATCATGGGCTCGCTCGGCGGGACCTTCCTGCTCATCGGCATCGGGCTGATGTACCAGATGACCGGCACCCTCAACATGGCCGACCTCGCCGCGCGCCTCCCGGAGGTCGAGCACACCCGGGCGGTGCTGGTGAGCTTCGCGTTCGTCACGGTGGGGGTGTCGCTCAAGCTGGCGCTGTGGCCGCTGCACGCTTGGCTGCCCAACGCCTACGCCCACGCGCCCCACGCGGTGAGCGCCTTCATCAGCGCGACCGGCACCAAGGTGATGGTGTACGTGCTGCTGCGGTTCGCCTACGGCATCTACGGGGCTGGCTTCGCGTTCGACGAGCTGGGGCTCGGGCTTCCGCTGATGGCGTTGGCCCTCGGTGGCATCTACGTGGCCAGCGCGGTGGCGATCGGGCAGGCCGACGTCAAGCGGCTGCTGGCGTTCAGCTCCGTCGGGCAGATCGGGTACATGATCCTCGGTCTGGCCACGGCGACGGTCGGCGGGGTCACGGCGGCCCTGCTCCACCTGCTGCACCACGCCCTGATCAAGGGCGGGATGTTCATGGCGGTCGGCCAGATCGCGGCCCAGGCGG
>JAUHWK010000036.1 GCA_030424555.1 bacterium
GGATGGCGCAGGTGCGCGTCTGGAGGTCGATGCCCTCGTAGGCGATCGCGTTGGCGATCACGACGTCGTACTTGGGGGCGATGCCCTCCTCGGGGTCGCCGTTGAAGTCGCGGGCGATGCGCTGACGGTCGGCGGCGGCCTTGGCGGTTGAGGCGTTGAGCACCGCGATCCGCTTCTCGGGGATGCCCGCCTTCACCAGCGTCTGCACCACCCAGCGGTGGGCCGCGGTGTTGTCGACGAAGACGATGTGGCCGCAGGTGCGGTTGGCGAGGACGCGCCGGGTCATCGCCGCGAACTTGGGCGACGACGGGTCCACGCCCGCGTTGCCGGCGGTCTTCCAGGTGTAGCCCTCGTCGAGATCGGGGTGGACCGCGACGAGCGCCATGCGCGCCAGCAGGCCCAGGATCTTGGCCTTGTCGGCAGGGTTGGTGCTCGACAGGGCCGCCTCGATCTGGCCGACGTAGCGGTCGTACTTGGCGTCCTGCGCCGCGTTCATGTCGACTTCGAGGACCTGGACCTTGGGGTCGGGCAGCGTGAGGCCGACGTCCTCGGCGGTCTTGAACTCGCCGTAGCGGAAGATCACGTCGCGCAGCTCGTGGAGGTTCTGGAAGCCCACCACGGCCGAGCGCTCGACCACGTCCATCTTGCTGTCGACGACGGCCTTGAGCTCGATGCGCAGGTAGCGGTCGATGAACTGCTCGGGGTCGCGGATCCCCATGCGGGACCACGCGTCGTGGTCGACGTACTGGATGAGGTTGTAGAACTCGAGCGGGCTGTTCTTCGCGGGGGTGGCCGACAGCAGGACCACGCCCGCCCCGCCGGTGTTGCGGCGCACCGACGCACAGCGGAAGTCGAGCTGCCAAGCCCGCTTGGACCCCGACCCCGCGTTGCCCATGAACCGGGGCACGCCGCCCTCGCGGGCCTCGGGCAGGTACAGGTTCTTGAAGTTCTGGGCCTCGTCGACGATCAGCAGGTCCACGCCGATGTCGTCCCAGGCCACGCCGGGGTCGTAGGACCACGACTCGGGAAGCTCCATCTGCTCGGCGATCCAGGCGGCCACGCCCTCCTTGAGGATCGCCGCCTGCCGCTCGGTGAGCCGCTTGCTGTCGCGGGCGTTGCGCTGACGCAGCCGCACCTCGCGCCGGATGGCCTCGGTCTGGTCGGCGTAGGCGCGGATCGCGCCCTCGTTCATCCGGGTGCGGGCCAGTGCCGTGTAGGTGAGCAGGACGACGTCGAACTCGCCGGCCTGGAACCGCGTCCACTTCTCGGCGCGCTCGGCAGGGGTGTCCGTGGCGCTGCTGACCATGCCCTTGCGCTTGCCGCGCCGGATCACCTTCTTCTTCGAGCCGATGACCGCGATCCGGTAGTCCGGCAGCACGCGGCGGACGTCGGCCTCCCACTTCCACACGATGCTGTTGGGCACGAGCACCACGGGCCGGCGGCACCAGCCCTCCTGGCGAGCGCGGGCGAGCACGGCGATGCCCGTGTAGGTCTTGCCGACGCCCACATCGAAGGCGAGCAGCCCGCCCCGGTTCGCGAGGATGCGCCGGGCTCCGGCGACCTGGTGCGGATGCAGGCGGATCCCGTCGCGGACCCACCGCGCCACGGCCAGGGGCTCCGCGTCGTAAGTGGGCGCGACGTAGCCCTTGAAGTGCCGGTTGTAGGCGTGCTCGATCTGGGTGCGCCGGTCGTCGTCGCTGGCGACCCACGCGCGGAACGACTGCTCCCACGCCTTCGCCTTCTTGAGTCGCGCCTCGTCGATGCTCTCGTCCTTGCGCTTCTTCGGCTTGAAGGTCGTCTTGTCGTGGTTGATCCAGCCGATGCACCACCGGGTCTCGCTGGACAGCTCGCGGGCGTCCTTCAGGTCGTCGTAGTCGCGGTGCGGCACCTGGACGAGCCCGTCCTTCCGCACGAGCTCCACGTCGCCGTAGTGCTGGTTCAGGGTCTCGCCCATCCACGCGGCGACGAGCTCCAGCGGCACCCATCCCTGGCGCGGCGACACGCCCTGGATGTCGTCGAACACGGCAGGCTCGATGGCGTCGACGAGCTTGCGGACCTGGGCCGCGATCCGGTCCACCGAGACGGTGCCGTGCAGGACGGCCTCGTCCCCACGGCTCACGAACGCGGCGGCGCGGTCGTGCTTCGGCCACAGGTTGCCCGACAGGTAGTCGGCCTCGGGCACGAGCTGGTCCCACTGCGCGCCGTCGAGCGCCCAGCCCGCGTCAAGCAGGTCGGGGAGCTGCGCGCGGACGTGCGCGAGGGCCTTGGTCCGGCTCGCTTCGGTCTTGGCCGTGCCGGACGTGTCGAGCCACGCCGTCGCGAGGTCCTCGAGGGAGCAGGCGCGGTGACTGCGGTACACCCACTCGGCCAGGGCCACGACGTCGCCCGGCTTGCCCGCGTACCGGGGCTGCCAGGTGGGCCGGTTCGCGATGCCCGGGATGAGCTCGCCCGCCTTGGTGAAGGCGGTCAGGAACCGCTCGGCGCCGACGTTGCCCTTCTGCACGAGCTTGCGCAGGTCCATGCTGGCCCACGGGTTGCCGTGCTTGTCCTCCCAGGCGCGCAGGGCCTCCACGAGCTCGGGCCAGAGCTGGACGTGCTCGTCGGACGTGCCCGCCGCCATCGCGGCCAGGTAGCGGTCGACGCGCAGGCCGAGGGCCACGGCGGACGCGGCGTGCTCGGACAGGCCAGCGGTCGCCTGCTCGATGCGACGGGCCATGCCCGACGGCTTCGACTTCGCCTTCGCGCCGGGGAACGGCACCACCTCGGCGACGATCTCGCAGGCCCCGCAGACCGGGCGCTCGACCAGGTCGGGGAGCCGGTCGAAGGTGCCGACGACCTGGTAGCCCCACCGGGGCTTCTTGGTCTGGTCGTCCTCACCGGCATCACGGCCGACCTCGGTGCCGAGGATGTGCTGGGGGAACTGCTCGAAGTAGCCGCCGTCGAGCACGAACTGGTCGCCCGCGTCGACCTCGGAGAGCTCGCCCCCACGCGACCGGAAGAACAGCAGGTCGGTGACGAGCATCGCCCCGGGGAACAGGTCGGACGGCAGCCGGTAGGCGGTGGCGAGGTGGTGCCGCTTCAGCACCTTCTCGCGCAGGCTCCGCAGCGCGGTGGACCTTCCCGAGAGGAAGCCGCTCGGCACGAGGAACACGCCGAGGCCGTTCGGCGCGAGCAGGTCGAGGCCGCGCCGGAGGAAGTAGGCGTAGGCGCTCTTCTCCCGGTAGGCGCGGTTGGGGTCCTCGGTGACCGACGCGCCGCGCTGGCCGTAGGGCGGGTTCGCCAGCACGAGGCCGAGGCGTCCGGCGTACTCGGGGCCGTGCTCGCGCACCCACCGCTCGAACGGCCCCTGGTAGACCGCCAGGTCGGCGCGGAGAGCCTGGAGCATCCGGCTCGACAGCTCGGACCACTCCACGACGAGCCAGCGCAGGTCGTCGAAGCCGGGGCCGCTGGCGGCCTGCACGAAGCGCCCGATGCCCGCCGAGGGCTCCAGCGTGAGGATCGCCCCGTCGGCCTTGGGGAGCCCACCCAGGAGCGGTCGGACCACCCGCGCGACCTCGCGCGCCACCTTCGTGGGCGTGTAGTACTCGTGGATGAGACCACGGGGCTCGGGTGCCGGGAAGCCCGTGGGGAAGCGGTGGGCGACCGACTGGATCGAGAGCCCGCCCCACCCGGAGTAGGCCGCGAGCGCCTCACGGTCGGCGGCGGTCATCTCCTCCGGGCGCTTGCTGGCGGCCACCTCCATCGCGCGGAGATTCGCGACCGTGCGCTGCGACGGCGTCCACAGGTCGGGCGGCTGCGCGTAGTGCTCGGCGTGGCGCTCGCCCGACGACCGGGTACCCGATGGGTACCTGGTCACGCGGGCCTGGAGGTGCCGGTCGAGCACTGCGACGAGCGTGCCCCGGTGGCGACGCAGGAAGCCATCGAAGTACGCCGGGCTCACGCCGGGGGGCAGGTTGCTCCCGACGTAGGCCGCCATGCGGTCGAACAGCGCCTCCGCCTGCATCCACGCTCCGAAGGGGTGAGGTTCCTTCGGGTAGGGTCACCGCGTGAGATCGGGCGTTCCAGCAAATACGTTTCCCACGACGGCGCACACGCCCATCGCACATCATGCGAGCGTTCAGACCCATGCACCGGACGAGCGAACGAGTGGAGCAGGAAGTGGAACAGGATGGCGTCTTCAACCTGATCGAGCGGCTACAAGCTCGGTCGGGATCGGTCCGCGAGCGGTTCAGCGGCATCCTCCCGCCCGCATCGGAGCCCTGGCACCCAATCCCGTTCTTCGGTCCGATCACCACGGCGACGGTGCTCACGGCGGCCATGAACCCCTCCGCGGGCGAATTTCGCGGGCGGGGGTGGGCTGCGTCGCTCCCGGCGTCCAGCTTGGCCGAGCGCCTCACATCGTACTTCTCACGAAGGCCGCACCCGTGGTTCGAGCCGCCCGAGAAGCCCTTCCGCCCCTTGGACCTCCAGTACGGCCGCAACCTTGCGCACGTCGACCTGGTCTGCCGAGCGACGCGGACCATCACCCGGGCTGACGGCAAGGACTTCCTCGCTCTCGCGGATGAGGAGGTGGGGTTCTTCTTCGAAACGCTGGCCCTCGCCTCCCTAGCCCGTGTGTTGGTGCTCTCCGGCAGCATGACGAACGCCCGCTACGCCCATGAGCATGTGGCCCGCCACGCCAGCTGGTGGGGCTGGACCTTCACACCCCGACCAAGGCGGACGCCGGGCGGCCCGTTCGCGTCCACCCACGAGCTCCAGAACGGCTCCAGGAGGCTCCCCGTGCTCTTCGTCAGCGCGTCGGTGAATCGGCGTGACGGACCGGGCCACTTCCAGCGGCTTGTTGCTGACAACCACGACTGGATGGCCCAGCAGCTCGCCGACTGACCCTGCTACGCCACGTCCTTCATCGCCGCCGCGATCGCCGCGCTGAAGGCATCGAGCAGCGCCTTGTCCTTCTCGGCGTCCACACCCTCGGTGGCAGGCGGGGCCTCCACGGGCACGTTCTTCCGCCCTGACCGCCGCACCTGCTTCGCCGCCCCGTAGCTCCAGTCCTCGATGGACAGACCACGCGGCGTGGCCTCAGCGACCAGGTGCAGCTTCGCGTCGGTCGCGTCCTCCTCGACCGTCTCGGGGAGCGCCACGGTCACGAACACCCGACGCCCTCCGCCGAGGTCGTCGAACCGACGGCTCTTGGCCGACAGGTTCACCGCCTCGAGGCCGACGTGCAGCAGCGCCGACTTCACCCACTTCTTCGCCGTGCTCGCCTTGGGGTCGGCCTCGAACGCCTGGGCGTGACCCTGCGTGAGCGTGCGGAGCTCGGCGGCGGTGGTCGGCTCCACCCCGAGCGGCACGATCTGGAGGCCCGGCACGGCGGTCTTGCCACGCTCGCCGAACGGCGGCTCGGGCTCGTCGAGGGTGGCCGTGAGGCTCATCTGCCCGGCAGCGCACGCCTTCGCCGACTTCGCCGCCGACAGTGCCACCCGCTCGCCGATGCGACGGAGCGTGCGGATCCCGTCCACGGGGCGCTCGGCCGCGATGGCGTCGCGTGCTTCCTCGTAAGACTGGACGGCCCGCTGCACGGCGTCGATGGCCTCACGCTTCTCACGCCCTCGGCACAGCTCGGACTCCGACATGCGCGCGGCGTAGCGGATCAGCTTGCGTGCCCGCTCCATGAGCTGCGGGGCCTCCATCCAGCCCGCGTGCAGCGTGTCGAGCCAGGCCAGCGCCTCCTTCTCGGCAGGCTGGTCGAGGTCCTCGGCGCGCACGTCCGCGCGCAGCGCCTCGACGAAGGCGTCGACGGGCTGGTCCGGGCTGCCGTCGTAGGCGCGGATCTGCTCGGCCCATGCGTCGAAGCCCTGGCCGTCGAACCAGGCCGCGACCTCGTCCCGGATCCCGGTCTCGGCCCACACCCAGGCCAGTCCGCGCAGGTCGGCGAGGGCGTCGGCCTCGGCGGTCACCTCGGCGGCCATGCGCTTCATCGCGGTCGCCGTGGCGGGGGCGTCGGGCAGCGACGGCACCGGAGCGTCCACGGGTGACGGCGGCGGGGCCTTACGGCGTCGTCCACGCGGCGGGCGAACCTTCAGCCGGTCCGTCGGGTTGCGGCCCTCCTTGGCTGGGCGGATCGGGTGCTTCTCGGCCCACCCGCTGTCGAAGGCGGCTCGGCGGCGGCTGTCGCGCAGGCTGCACGCCTCGCTGAGCAGGCCCATCGCGCCCCGCAGGCCCGCCTCGATGGCGGCCAGCAGGGTCTCCGCGGTGCCCTCGTCGTCGCCGGGCTCGCTGAACCACTTCTCGGTGCGCTCGACGCGCCACGTCCATCGGCCGCCGGGCACCGACGCGATGCGGAGCCAGCCGTAGGTGGCGAGCTTGCGCCGGAGCTCGACCACCGGCTCTCCTTCGGCGCAGGTGAGCGTGCCTGCCCACTGGCCCCGGAGCGAGATCGGGCTCGCCTTGGGCAGCGCCTTCTGCTCGACCTTCACGAGCTTGACGGCGTCCTCGGCGCTGATGGGGCTCTCGGGGATCGCGGGGGCGTCGCCGCCCTCGCTGGACCGCCACATGAACGCCCCGTCCTTCTTCGTGACGAGCACCAGCACCCCGCGCTGCTCGCGGGGGCGAAGCACCAGGGCGAACTCCCCCTGGCAGGCGCGGCCGTAGGCGCGCACGAGGCGGGGCACGTCCTCGGCGGCGTTGACGAAGTTGAGGCGGAAGCGCTTGGGCTTGGCGGTCGAGGAGGCCATCGGTCACTTCTTCAGCAGCGTGGGGAGAACGATCACGCCCGCCGCGACGGCGAGGCCGCCGACGAGCAGCCAGCCCATGCCCTTGGCGGCACTCTCGGGGCTCGGAGGCGGCGGTAGGGTCGACGGCTGGAGCGCCCGGCCCTCACGGCTGGCCTCGATGCGGGCGTCCAGCTCCCGCTCGGCGAGGTCGGTCTGCTCCCGCAGGTTCACGGCGTACTCGTAGGCGGCGAGCGCCCACGCCACGCCGACGGCACCCACGGCCACGGCCCCGACGACGAGCACCGGCACCGCCCCGGTGGAGGGCACGGTGGCGTCGGTCGCAGGCTGGGCGTCGTCGTAGAAGCCCGCCGCGAGCTCGTGGTAGCGCTTCTCGAGCGCGCGGTGCTTGGCGACGGCGGCCTTGTCGGCGTCGGTAACGGGCGGGTTGGGCAGCTTGGCCGCCATGCGGTCGAGCGTGGCGCGGCTGTCGGACAGGGCGTCGACGAACGTCTGGACCCTGGTGAGCGTGCCGGTCGGATCGACCTGGGCGGCAGAGGCGTAGGTGCGCGTCGCCTGGTCGTACAGGGCTTGCCACCCCGACGACCAACCGGCCTTGATGTCGCTCCAAGACGGCACGGACCAGCTCATCGGCCACACTCCCGGCAGCTCTCACAGCCGAGCGCGAGGGCCACGGTGTCGTCGTCGGCCCACCCGACGTTCGGGGCCTGGACCACCATCGGCTGAGCCGCGGTCGGGCCGGGCAGCGCCCGCTGGACCGGGACGGCGGCGACGGGCTGGGCGACCACGGCAGGAGCCGCCTGGACCGGTGCGGCCTGCACGGGCACGGCACGGACGCCGGGGTTGGCGGCGGCACGGCCCGGGTTGAACAGGGCCGCGAGCGGACCCCGGCCCTGCGCGGCCTGGGTGCCCGCGTCGATGGCTCCCTTGGCGGCGGTCAGCATCATGGGCGCGAGCAGCGGCAGCACGCCGAACTCCGGGCGCGTGGCCTGCTCGGGCACCTCGGCGACCAGGTACAGGCCGGGCTTGAGGTCGATCACGGCGGCGCGGTGGCCGTTGGCCGCCTGGATGCGGAGGTTGTGCCCCATGCGGACGCTGGGACCCCAGCCGGCCTCCTGCCGCGCCCTCGCACGGGCACGCCATCGCGGCACGCCCTGGGCACCGAGGTGCGCCCCGGCAGTCCAGGTGGCGTCGAGGACCTCGGGCTGGCCCATCGGATCGGACCAATCCGTCGGCACCGGCTCCAGGGCCGGCTCCTGCCAGGTCTGCGGTGGGTGCGCGGGTGCGCGGCGACGGGGCTTGCGAGGCAGCCCCGCACGCTCGCGGATCCGCCCCCGACGCTTGCGCAGCTTGCGCAGCCGACGCCGGGCGCGGGCCTTCTTGTGCCGCTGACGGCGGGTGTACGGGTCCTCGCCGAAGCCGGCGAGCTCGTCGATGGGGATGGCGGTTTGCAGACGCATCAGGCGGTCCTCCAGGCGCGCTCGGGCGCGGTCCAGGCCGAGGCACGAGACGCCCATCGGTCCTTCACGCGGGGGTCGACCCGGCCCCCGTGCATGCCGAGCCGGGCGCTCGGGTCGTCGCGGTGCCAGGTCCGGCCCACGCGGTAGCGGACGATGCAGTGGTACAGACCGGGCGCGTTCGGCCGGCTGCGGGTCGTCAGCATCACCTCGGCGGGGATCGTCGACAGTCCCGCCCGGCGGGCAGCCTCGTAGCCGCCCTCTCCAGGACGAAGGGCGTCGGCCCCCTTGGCGATGAGCTCGCCGGCCCGCGCGGCGGCCAGGCCGTCGCAGTCCTCGTGGCCCTGGGCGAGCATGTTCAGGTAGTCGCACCAGGTCTCGTCCACCTCGCGCTGGTAGACGATCCCGGAGTCGTACAGCAGCGGCAGCTCGGGCTGCGCGCGCACGATGATCGCGTTCTCCTGGGCGAGCCAGTTCAGCAGCCGCAGGGCACCCCGCTCATCGAAGGCCAGCTTCACGGCGATCTTCACGGCGTCCCCCCGGGATCGCCGCCGTCGCCTCCATCGCCGCCGTCGTCAGGGCCGTTGTCGTTGACCCACTCGGTCGGGATGCGCTCGACGGTGGTCGGCACGTTGGCGCGGCCCACGCGGAATGGGGCGTTGCTCGCGATGCGTCCCGTCGCGATGAAGGTGGGCGGGTCGTCCTCGGGCAGCGGCCCTGCGGGGGTGATCCGCGCCTTCATGTACGGGGGCACGTTGTCGATGTCGCCGAACACGAACTCGTAGTCGCCGTCCTCGGTGAGCGTGTCCTGGCCGAGGATGGCCCACAGCCCGTCACCGAAGCCGAGCAGGAACTCGATGTTCACCGAGCCCGCGCCCTGCTGCTCGACATAGACCATGATGAAGAAGCGCTGGTTCGGATCCTCCACGTTGTCGCCGTCGGACGGTCGGAGCACGAACGGGCCCGCCTCGAGCACGTCCGACGAGGGCGTGTCGCGCTGGAACAGGAGCCTGGAGTTGCGCAGCACCGGCATGGCAGGGCCTCAGAGCGAGAGATGGAAGACGACCCGCGCCTTGGTGGCGGGCTCGTTGTGGTTGACCAGCACGCTGGCAGCGCCCCCGACGGGGATCCCCGAGAAGGGCAGCAGCGCGGCGTTGTAGACGGCCCGGATGTTGCCGAGGGCGTCGCGGAGGCCGATGAGCGTGTTGGGGACCACGTTGAGGTCCCCGAGCTCCACCCGGCAGGTCTCGGCGTAGGGCGGCACGTCGGCCTCGAAGGGAGTGCCCTCCACCACGTCGCCGCGTACCTCCCACTGGTTGCGGGTGGGCGCGAAGCCGTCCGCGACGGTGATCCCCACGCGGTTGGCCTTCGGGGCGAGGTTGGCCGCCTCGACGCGGAGCGACCGGGCGAGGACGCAGATCCGGGTCGAGTGCGCGACCGTGACCTTCGCCCCCGCGCCGGAGCCCGACCCCGAGGACCACGACAGGTGGACCTCGAAGGGCAGGCTGGAGCGACTGAACACCTCGACGATGCGCCAGGCGTCGGCGTTGGCCTCGGAGGTGAGCAGGCCGACGAGCTTGGACACGGTGGAGCCGTCGGGGACCGGCGGAAGCTCCGCCTGGTCCGACCGCGTGCTCAGGTCCGTGTCGCACCTCGCCACCGCTCACCTCCCACGACCCACCGCCGTCAGCAGTTCGACGTGACCGGCTTCTGGCCGATGAGGGTGGCCGCGAAGTCACCCGCGCCGCCGAGGCTGCCGTTGATGGTGATGTCGAGACCGGCCTTGAGGCTCTGCCCCTTCAGCAGGCCGCGGAGGAAGCTGGACGAGCTGAACACCGACACGTCGATGCCGTCGCTGTTCGACCAGACCACGCGGTCGCCGAAGAAGATGCTGGTGACCTTCGCGCCGGCCGCCGAGCCCGTGAACGTGACGTCCTGGGCGCGGAAGTCGTGCTGGAGGCGGATCTTGACGCTCGCGCCACCGGCGGCGTCCAGCGTGTCGGTGCCGCCCACGGCGGTCATGCCCCACTGCATCTTGGTCCCCTTGGGCTTGGTGGAGGTGCGGCGGCGCGGGGTCGAGCGACGGCCGCGCCGACGCCCACGGAGTCCGCGCCGACGGCGGCGCAGCCGGCGACGCCGACGCCGACGACGGCGGCCGATCTCGTCGCCCTCGAAGTCGTCGTCGTCCTCGCCGAAGTCCGCGCCCTCGAAGTCGTCGTCCTCGCCGAAGTCGTCGCCCTCGAAGTCGTCGTCGTCCTCGCCGAAGTCGTCACCCTCGAAGTCGTCGTCGTAGTCGCCCTCGAAGTCGTCGTCGGGGTCCTCGCCGAAGTCGTCGTCGCCGAAGTCCACACCGGCGAAGCCGCCGCGACGGAGGCTGTCGGTGTCGACGGCGAGCGCGCCGGTGCGGGGGTGGCGGTACACGCGGGCGTAGCCCAGGGAGGTGAGTCGGGATGCCATCGTCAGGTCCTCTCGTGGAAGGAAGGGGGTGGGTCAGGCCGCGTCGGAGTCGGCGTGGAGGTCGTCGTCGAGCTCGGCGCGGACGAAGCGTCCGCCGCCGCGGGTGCGGCCACGCCGCCGGGCACGTCGCATCCGACGACCGGGCCGACGGCCCACCTCGTCGTCGTCCTCGACGCCCTGGGTGGCGACCTCGGGGGTCAGCAGGACCTCGCGCATCGGCCCCTGGAGCGCGGGCTCGGGGGTGAGCGTGGGTGGGGGCAGCAGGTGCGCGCCCTGCATGGTTGCGACTGGTGCCGGCAGCGCGGCGGGCTGCGGCTGGGCGGCCCCGCCGGCGCGCTTCTCGGCCAGGGTGCGGCCGGCGTTGCGGGCGACGGTGGCGAGCCACGAGCCCATGACGCCGTTCCCGATGGCGAGGACGTGCGCGCCCGCGCCCTTCTGGCCGCTCATGGTCTGGTACAGGCCGTAGCCCTGGGCGAGCAGGCCGGCGGGCGCGCGCAGGTCCACGCTGCCCACCTTCAGCTTGTCCTCGCCGAGGTAGCCCTCGGCCATCGACGCGAGGAAGAGCGAGCCCTGGGTCTCGGCGGTGTGGAGCACGAGCGCGCCCGTCTCCATCATCGCTTCCTTGCTGCGGTCGGCCTTCTTCGTGAGGTTCGCGATCTTGGTCACGGCCTGGCCGAGCGCGCTCTGGGCCTGTCGCTCGGTCACCTTGCCGCCCCGCATCGCGGTGGAGAGGGCCGACTGTCCGGTCTTCGACGCCATGTTCAGCATCCTCGAAGTTGGGGGTGGGGCGACGGGGGCCAACGAGGACCCCCGCCGCCGGGTGCCGGCGCCCCTCGCGCCGTGTCCTCGACGCCATCCTTCGCCGCGAAGTGGGCGTCGTTCCAGCAAACTCGGTTCCCACACGCCCGTCGTGGCGGGTGTGGGGCAGCGGTCGTGCGTCGGTGGAAATCGACCCCACCCACGGTGCGGACGGGTGTGGGAAACGATTGTCAGCCACTACCCACGCCTCGTGGAAACGACGCTTCCCAGCGTGGTTCGCGCTGGTGGAGGGTGCGAGACCCCCTGAACCGGACAGGTCTTGGCCTTGATGCCCGATCCCTCGTGCGCCATCTTGAGGGTGCGACAGCGGAAGGAGGCCCGTGGGGCGTGAGAAGTTCACCTTCCAAGGACTGGATCCGATCGAGAAGCGTCTGAAGCGCCTGGCTGAGGACGTCGACTACATCACCGTCACCGACCGCACCGACCGCAAGCATGAGGAGATGCTGGGCCGCTTCGAGCTCACCCTCGCGGACGCGCTGCCGTACCTGGACGACACCCCCTCGTGGGACGACCTGGACGACGACGTGGAGGATGCGGACGACGGGTATGGCTCGGCGTTCGGCGAGCTCGACGACGAAGACGAGGACGAGCCTGGAGACGTCGCACCCGAGCCGGAGGTCCGCGACGCGGAGTCCGATGCCGTGCGCTACGCGACCGCCGCGTGCCGCTGGCTTCGAGACATCGCGACCCGCAACACCGTGGGCGAGTCCTACCGGCGCTTCCGCATGAAGGCGTACGGGCCGAAGGGCGTGCGCGTGGTCGACACCGGCTCCTTCCTCTGCCGCAACGAGTCCTTCGACCTGGACCTGCCGCTTGGTGCGGTGCCGCAGGGGCCGTCGGCCGACAGCGCGCTCCAGATCCCCACCCCGACCTTCGAGCAGGTGGAGACCAAGGGCGCGACCAAGGGCATCCAGGCCCTCGGCGACTACTACGCGCAGTGGGGCCGCATCGTGCTCGGCTCGATGGGCCAGCTCCAGCACGTCAACAACGACATGCTCGCGCGCCTGCACCGCCAGCTCCAGGACAGCCGCGGTCAGGTCGACGAGCTCGTCGCCGCCATCCTCGAGTTCCGCGCCGCTGAGATGAAGGTCGGTGCCGAGAAGGCCGCCGAGGAGCGCGCCAACGACACGCGCACCATGCTCGCGCAGCAGGCGCTCCAGCAGCTCGGCGAGGCGGCCAAGGCGTTCCTGGCCGCCAAGGGCGTGTCACCGGAGATGGCGGACGTGCTCGGCGCGATCAGCCAGAGCCCCGACCTGGTGGCCGCGCTCGGCGATCCCGACGTCAAGGCGCTGATGCAGGAGCCCGCGAACCTCAAGGCCCTCGCCGGGATGCTCAAGGGCGCTGCCGCCCAGGCCCGTGCTGTCCGCGAGGCCGCGAACGCGCCGGGTGTGCCGACCCCCGAACCCGCTCACCAGTCCGCTGCGGGCTGATTCCGTCCCCCTGTTCCGTCCACGGCGGCCGTGCGTCGTCGTGGCGAGGAGTGCATCGCCATGCCGAGCAAGACCACCCCGACGTTCCTGAACACCGCCCGCGCC
This sequence comes from bacterium, assembly GCA_030424555.1. GTDB lineage: Bacteria > Myxococcota_A > UBA796 > UBA796 > JAUHWK01. The sequence continues at coordinate 13,000 of JAUHWK010000036.1, forward strand.
TTCTACGGCCCGGCCTTCGACCACAAGCGCAAGAAGGCGCTCGCACGCTCGATGGCCGAGTGGGCCGAGATGGACGAGGACGAGCAGTCCTTCGCCCTTGCCCACCTGGCCTTCCTCGACCTCCAGGCCCAGGCGGGCACCCAGCGCCTGCTCGTCCAGGTCCGTGACCTGCTCGACGAGGTCGCCGAGAGCCTGTCCGTCGCCCTGGAGGCCAGCCTGCCCGACGAGGAGGAGCCCGAGCCCCAGGACGTGCCCGACGACGAGCTCGAGGACGCCTTCGACTTCGACGAGCTCCCCGAGCCCGCGCCCATCCCGGAGCCCGTCGAGCCCGACGAGGACCTCGCCGGCAACGACGACGACCAGGACGACGACGACAGCGACGACCAGGGCGACGAGCCCGACGAGGAGGGCTGAGATGGGCCGACCCGCGAACCCCGTCCGCTACCTGCTCCGGACGGACAACATCGTCGAGCACGTCGACCGCCGCCGGCTGCGGCACGGTGACGTGGCCGACCGCCTGTCGATCTCCAAGGGCTACTGGTCGCAGCTCCTGCACCGCCAGCGCCCGCTCACAGCCGAGATGCGCCTGCGCATCCTCGATAGCCGCCTCTTCCGTGGCCTGCCCGAGCGCGAGCTGTGGGAGCGGGTCGAGCGGGGTGCCCCGTGAAGCCGGCGACCACCGCGGCGGCGAGGCCGGCCAGCGACGTGCGCGTCAACCTGGCCATGCCCGTGACCCGCGTGGGCTTCGGCCCGTTCAGCTTCGACCCCGTCGAGCAGATGATCGGCGCCCCGCTCACCGACATCCTCGAGTCCCTGATGACCGGCCCGGTCTACCGGCGCCCGTCCGTGGCTGGGCCGGCGGTCGACGTGTACCCGCTGGCGCTGCCGGACGGCGAGGGCGCGACCATCCCGCTCGCGCAGTTCGGCGAGATCGGCTTCCGCAACGAGGGCGGGCTGCTCGTGCTCACGGTGCCCTGGGGAATGAGCGCCTGGCTGCGCCAGAAGCTCGGCGACGCCATCGTGCGTGGCCCGGAGGGCGGGCTGAGCCTGGACGGCACCGCGCGGGTGGCGAACGCCTGGGTGCGGCTGCGTCCGGGGATGCGGGCGAGCTTCCCGCTGGGGGCGCTGGGGGAGGTTGGGGTCGAGGCGGGGTGATGACATGACAATGGCGGGCCGCGACCAAGCGCCCTTCTATGGACTTGTGGGCTCGCGGCGTTCGGCGGCGAACCACCCGTAGATGGTCGGCAGCACCAATAGCGTCAGCAGGGTGCTCGTCATCAGCCCGCCGATTACGACCGTTGCCAGCGGTCGCTGCACCTCGGCACCCGCACCGTGTGACAGCGCCATCGGCACGAACCCGAGGGCCGCGACCAGCGCGGTCATGAGCACCGGCCGCATCCGCATCAGCGCACCTCGTCGCGCGGCGTCTGAAGGGGTGAGACCCTCTTCCCGCTCCAACCCACGGATGGCCGAGACCAACACGACACCGTTCATCACGGCGACTCCAAACAGGGCGATGAAACCGACTCCCGCGGAGATCGAGAACGGCATGCCGCGCAGCGCCAGCGCGAACACCCCGCCCGTGGCGGCGAAGGGCACGTTCAGGAAGATCAGCAACGCCGGTCGCGCCGCGTCGAACGCCCCGTACAGGAGGACGAAGATCAGCAGGAGCGCGAGTGGAACAAGCAGCACGAGCCGCTCGCTCGCCCGCTCCAGGTTTTCGAACTGCCCACCCCACTTCAAGGTGTAGCCAGGCGGAACTTCGACATCGTCACGGATCGCCTCGCGAGCGTCCGCGACAAAGGAGGCGATGTCGCGCCCGCGGACGTTGACCTCGACCGCAACCCGACGTTGGATGTGCTCGCGACTCACCTGGGAAGGGGCGGGTTCCACGTCAAGGTCCGCGAGCTCGCCGAGAGGGAGGAGCCGCCCTCCAGACGTCGACACCGGGATCCGCGCGATGCCTTGCTCGTCGTCGCGCGTCCCCGGAGCAAAACGCACCTGGAGCGCGAAGCGCCTCTCGCCCTCGAGCACCGAACCAACGCGGCGCCCACCCAGGGCCTCCACGGCGTCCAGCACGTCCTCGACGTTGCCACCGTTTCGGGCGAGGGCACGTCGGTCCGGCCGCACGGTCAGCACGGGGAGCCCGGCGACCTGCTCCACCTTGACGTCCGTCGCACCTTCCAGCCGGGAGACGGCGCCCGCGATGTCCTCGGCGAGCTCCAGCAGCACGTCCAGATCCTCGCCGAACACCTTGATCGCCACGTCCGAGCGAACACCAGAGATCAGCTCGCTCACCCGGAGCTCGATGGGCTGGGAGAAGCCGAAGGCCACTCCCGGCACGCGCTCCCCGAGGGCGTCCTCGATGGCTTCGATCAACTCATGCTTGTCGTCGTAGCGCCACTCCTCGACGGGCCGCAGGATGACGAACACGTCGCTCATCTCCACGCCCATCGGGTCGGTGGCGATCTCCGGCCGGCCGGTCTTGGACACGACGGTCTCGATCTCGTCCGGGAACTCGTCGAGCAAGACCCGTTCGAGGTGTCGTGACTGCTGTGCGGCCTCGTCCAGCGACACCGACGGAAGCCGCCGGACCTGGAGAGCGATCGAACCCTCGTCCAGCCGCGGGATGAACTCGGCGCCCATGGTCATCGCCACGCCCACGCTCATGACGAAGATCGTCGATGCTGCCCCGACCACGAAGCCGCGACGGCGCAGCGCCAAGTCGAGAGCGGGCTGGTAGACGCGCCGCATCCACCTCACCACGAGAGTCTCCTGAGCCTTCGGAGCCTTGCGGATGACCAGCGTGGCGAGGACGGGGATCAGCGTGAGCGCCAGCACGAGTGACCCCGCCAGCGCGAACATCACCGTGACCGCCATCGGCCGGAACATCTTCCCTTCGACGCCGCTCAGGGCCAGAATCGGCACGTAGACGATGAGGATGATGCCGACAGCGAAAGCGACGGGACGCGCCATCTCCACGCAGGCACGACGGATCAAAGTGAGCCGGTCTGGCCCTTGGACCTCCTTCCCCGCCATGCGGTGGTAGACGTTCTCGATCATCACCACCGAGCCGTCGACGATCAGGCCGAAGTCGATGGCGCCCAGGCTCATCAGGTTTCCGGAAACCCCGGACTGGACCATACCGATGAAGGCGAACAGCATGGACAGCGGGATGGCGACGGCGACCACGAGACCGCCCCGCGCGCTGCCGAGCATCAGCAGGAGGACGGCGATGACGAGCAGACCTCCCTCGATCAGGTTGGTGCGCACCGTGCGGACCGTCCGATCCACCAGCTCAGTGCGGTCGTAGAAGGTGTCGATCGTCACCCCGGGCGGGAGGCTGCCCGCGATGTCATCGAGCTTGTCGCTCACGCTGCCGGCGACCTCGCCGGGGTTCTCGCCCATGAGCATCATGACAATGCCAAGGACCGCTTCCCGATCCCCATCGCGGGTCACCACGCCCTGGCGAACCATCGGCGCCAGGCGGACTTCAGCGACGTCACGTATGTACAGAGGTGTCCCTTCGGGGCCCGTGCGAACCACGATGCGCTCGATGTCGTCCAGCCCCTGGACCAAACCGTCCCCACGGACGACCACCTGTTCTCGGTTTCGGACGAGGTAGGCCCCCCCGGTGCTTCGGTTGTTCTCCTCGAGGGCGTCGAACAGCTCGCCGAGGGCCACCTCGTGCGCGACGAGCGCGGAGGGGTCGGGCCTGACCTCGTAGGTCTTGAGCTCACCGCCGAAGGTGTTGATCTCGATGACTCCGGGCACGCTCTTGAGCTGGTACGCGACGAACCAGTCGAGGATGGTGCGCAGCTCCATCGGGCTGTAGCAGTCCGGTCGATCGACGCCGACCGGACAGGCTGGCTCCCCTCGCACCTCGAACTGGTAGATCTCGCCGAGACCCGTCGCAATCGGCCCCATCTCAGGTTCGCCGTAGCCCTCGGGGATGGACTCCCTCGCCTCCCCCAGGCGCTCACCGACGAGCTGGCGAGCCCGATAGATGTCGGTCCCCTCCTCGAACACGACGGTGACCGCCGAGAGCCCGAACTTCGACACCGAGCGGACCTCCTCCAGGCCGGGCAGCCCGGCCATGGCGGACTCCACGGGGAAGGTGACGAGGCGTTCGACGTCCAGCGGCGCCAGGGCGGGCGCCTTGGTGAGCACCTGGACCTGGATGTTGGTGACGTCAGGCACCGCGTCCACCGACAGGCGACCCATGTGCCACAGGCCCACCGCCACGAGCACGATGCCCAGGATGGCCACGAGAAAGCGGTTGTTCAGGGCCCACTCGACCACGCGCGCGGGCATCAC
>JAUHWK010000453.1 GCA_030424555.1 bacterium
GCTTCCGCGCGAAGATCTGAGCGTCCACCGAACCGCTTGCGCCGTGGGGGTCCCCAGGTCATGCCTCCGTAGTGAGGTGACCATGCGGTCGCATTTTCAGCAAGTGCGCTCGGCGATGGGGTCCTGGACACGCGTGGGGCAGAAGCTCCACGGGGTCGGGGTGGTGGTCCGCAACACGGTGGATCGTCGTGCCCGGCTCGCCCGGCTTCGGCGTCTCAAGCGCTTGGGCCGCATCGACGCGATCCCCACCGAGTTCCAGATCTGGCTGGCCTGCCACGAGATGTTCCGGGACTTCATCCTTCCGTCCAACCGGGCGTTCTTTGAGCACGACGAGCAGGACGAGGCGTGGGCCCTGTTCCTCCGGTTCCTGGACGAGCCCGCCGCGATGCTCGATCCGAGCGGCCTCGCGATCTCGCGGGACCTGCTCATCGCGCACCTGCTCCACGCCGTGCATGTGAGCGCGGGGTACGACGTGGCGCTGCTCGAGATCTTCCCCGATGGGCTGGACGAGCTGGAGCGACAGTGCGGCCAGCTGATCGAGGGCGTCCACCCGCACCAGGCCGCGCTGATGGAGCGGCTGGACCGGTCGGACTACCCAGAGCAGCTGCTGGCGGCGGTGCGCCGGTACCGGGCCGACCCCGAGGCGGAGTGGGCGGTTCAGACCTACCCGGCGCCCGAGCCGTGCGCGCCGGCGATGGCGGAAGGGCTCGCGCGGTTCGGGACGATCGGACGGCTCTTGCGGCGCGCACGGGCACTCCCGGCGTCGCCCCAGGCGTGGCTGTGGGCGCGGTGGGTGCAGGCGCCGGCCTGAGCGCTCAGGGCGTGGGCGGCGGCCCGTGCAGGGTGGACGAGCGGAACCACGGCCACGGGAGCCCCAGCGTGCGCGGGAGCGTCTCCGCAGTGCGCACCTGGAGCGCTGGACCCTCGCCGAGGGCGTCCCACGCTGCGCGAAGGGCGGTCGTCGCCGCATGCGGCAGGGGATCGGTGCAGGCGAGCCAGAGATCGAACGCCCCGGAGGCCAGCTGGTGCAGCGCGACCCCCCGCAGGGACGTGAGGTGGCGCAGTGGCAGCTTGGCCAAGGCCGCGTCGAGGCACTCGATCCGGTCGCGCGTCCCCGGCGGGGTCCGCGCAAACAGGTCCTGGTGGCGGCGAAGGGACCGGTAGGATGGGAGGGTGCGCCCGCAGGGGCACGGATCGTCGGGCGCACACGGGGTCGCGACGTCTCCGGTGTCGTAGCGGAACAGGGGCATCGCGGGGTTGGTGAGCGAGGTCACGGCGACCCGTCCAGGGGCACCGGGGGCCACCGGCTTCGCGTCGTCGTCCAGGAACTCGACGTGGACGTGCTCGACTGCGGCATGCCACCGACCCGCGGCGCATCGGATCCCGACGATACCGATCTCGTCGAGGCTGTGGGTGGAGACCGGCGGACGGCCGAACCCGGCTTCGATTCGGCGGTGCTCGCCAGCGGTGGGCGTGGCCCCTGCGGCGCGAACGCCCGAGAGGCTGTCGGCCGGCGGACCGCCCGCGGCCCACACCAGGGCCTGGAGCACGCGGGGGTGGGCGAGGAGGTGGTCGGGCCGATGGGTGCGTAGCCAGGCGAGCTGCTCGTCGACCGGGGCGTCGTGGCGCAGGGCGACGAAGGGACCGGTGTGGAAGGTGCGTCCCAGGGCGGGCCAGACCGGGAGGCTGTGACCGCGCGACGTGTCGGCGTGGGGCGGGAGCCTGGCGGGAGAGACGATCGCAGCCAGGGTGCCGGTGGGACGCCATCCCGCCCACCGCACCGCGCGGTGCAGCAGCAAGGGGACCATCTGCACGCTGCGCGCGGTCTGGAGCACGCGGACGGGCGGACCTGCGTGCGGGGCGGAGGTGGCCCAGCGTGCCTCGGCGTCGGGCGCGGGGCGATGCGTCGCGGTGAGGGCCGCGGCCTCGGATCGCACGGTGTCGCGGTCGAGGATCGGGACGCCTGCGAGCGGGTCGTGGCGATCAGGCGTGCCAGGCAGGACCGCGCGCCAGTGATCGCAGGTGCTGCGGGCGTGGTCGAGGACGCCCATCAGCCGGTGGCGAGCACGTTCCTGGAGCAGGGCCGGCGCGAGGTGCTCGTGGTGAACCAGCGCCTCGAGGCGGGCCGCAGGAACCCCTGGACGCCGTCGCCACGTCGCCAGGGCGCGCAGCGCGTCTTGCTCCGTGACGGCGCTCGGCGCGGGCGAGGGGATGCCAGCGGCATCGGCGGACCGGTCCATCGTGGCTCCCGGGGGACCGCCGTTCGTCACCTGTCCGACGGGGTGGAGCCAGCCTGCGCGCGGAGCCGGTCGAGGTGGGCCTCGAGCTCCGCGGGGACGGGGGCTTGGACGGACCAACCGTCCCAGGTGACCCCGCGCGCGTGCAGCCAGAGGCGATCGGGTGCCCCGTTGATCGCCCAGGCACGGCGGTGGCGGTAGCGGCGATCGCCGACGACCGGGTGCCCGAGGCCTTGTAGGTGCCGGCGGATCTGGTGGCGGCGTCCGTGCTCGGGCTTGGCCGAGATCAGCGAGCAGGTGGCGAAACCCTCGAGGCGACGCCACCGGGTGATCGCTTCCTGACGCCGTCCGTGGTCGACCAGCGGTGCCCGGATCACGCCCTTGTTGCGCATGCGGCCGTGGACGAGCGCGAGGTAGGCCTTGCGCACGCCGCCTGTCGCAAACGCGTCGGACAGGGCGCGCCGCACGGTGTCGTGGTCTGCACACAGCAGCACGCCGCTGGTGCCCTTGTCCAGGCGATGGACCGGGGCGAGGCCGCCGGGCAGGTCGGACTGCTCCGCGATCCACGAGACCACGTCGGGCCCCTCGCCGGTGCCGGGATGGGTGGCCCAGTCCGATGGCTTGTCGAGCGCGATCACGCCGCCGTGGGCGTCGAGGATGCGGGGAACGGACATCGGTCAGGCCACGCGGCGGCGGCGGAGGCCGAGCAGGGCGAGCAGGCCGAACGCGGTCACACCGCCGATCGGGCCGGAGGTCTGACAGCCACACGCCTTGACGTATGGCTTGAGGTCTGGATCGGGCTTGCCCTCGAACACGTCGACCTGGGCCGTGATCACGACCGACCCAGGCGGGTTGTCGGGCCAGTCGGGGGAGCCATCGTCCTCGACGCGGAGCGTGAAGGGATCCTCGCCGAGGTAGGCCTTGTCGGCCGTGTACCGGACGGTCGTGCCGTCGATCTCGACCTCTCCATGCTCGGGCGGCGTGTCCACCGACACCGACCACGCCTCGCCGTCGGGGTCGTCGACCGTGATCGTGACGGTGCGGGTCTGGCCCGCGCGCAGGGCCAGGCGCTCGGCCTCCGCGGTGGGAGGGATCGAGCAGGCGGGCCGGGGGAGGGGCTCGCCGATCACCTCTTCCATCCACGACAGGACGCTGTCGGGCCGCACGTAGATCCCGCCGTAGCGGCACGGCTCGCTGCTCGGCACGCCCAGGTATGACCGGCTGGTGA
>JAUHWK010000454.1 GCA_030424555.1 bacterium
CCTCGGCCACCTGTTCCTCACGGACGACGGCGAGGGCGGGCAGCGTCCGATGTGGGTGAGCGACCTGGAGATCCCGTACTACTCGGTGGTCACCGGGATCACGGTCGACGCGCTCAAGCACGATCTGAACTTCTACGAGCACCTGCTGGACGCGGACCTGCACCGCCCCCCCACGATGCGCGCCCGGTCGGGTCTCGCCGCGATGGGCATCCTCCAGGAGTTCCTCGCCAACCCCGAGTCCCTGCGCGAGATCGTCGTGGGACGCACGCCCGGAACCGAGCACTTCGACGTGCTCGACGCCGCCGGGTTCTCCGCCGCCATCCCCGGCGTCATCCACGACGACGTGCTCCGCGACGACCCCCGCATGGTCCGCATCTTGGACAGCCTGTACGCCACCTACGGGATCACCCGCCTGGGGGAGGGCGGGATGGTCAGCAACGTCCCCGCGCGCATCGCCTGGGAGACCGCGATCTCGGGACGCCTGGAGGACGGCCGGCGCAACAGCTTCGTGGTGGCGCTCGACTGCTTCGCGCCCAGCATCACCCGCCCGGTGTGGCTGCCGTTCCAGGAGGCGGTCCGCCGCGCCAACGTCCAGGCCGACCGCACCTACGCCGACGTGTACCTCCCCTTCCCGCGCACGCTGTCTCCGCTCAACCTCGTCCCCGCGGTCGAGGACGCGATGAAAGCGATCCGGATGGGTCGGGAGGCCATCACCCTGTCCATGCCGTGGATCCGCCGGATGATGGACCCGATCCCCGTCCTACGCGACCCTCGGTCCTGACCCGGCCCGACGCGCCGCCGGCCCGGCGATCGCCAGCGAGGCCAACGTGGCGATCCCGCCCACCCACAGCGCGGCCGTGGGCTGCCACGCGGTGAACAACCACCCTCCGAGGCCCGGCGCCACCGTGCGCGCCAACGCCCCGAGAGACTGTGCGGTCCCGAGCACCCGCCCCTGCTCATCGGCGGAGGTCGCCCGGCTGATCAGGCTGTTCAGAGACGGGTTGGTCAGCGAGGTGCCCACCGACACCACCGCACACCCTGCGAACACGGGCCAGCCCCAGGGCGCGCTCGCCAGGATCAGCATCCCCATCCCGGTGAAGGCCAGGCCTGCGCGCACGAGCGGCCCTTCCCCAAACCGCCGCGAGAGCGGGCCGATCAGCCCCCCCTGCACGACGACCCCCACCGCCCCGACCACGCCGAACAGCAGCCCCACGGTCTGCGCGTCGCGAGCCCACACATGCTCGGCCACCAGCGCAAAGGTGGACTCCAGCAGGGCAAACGCCGCGCCGGTGACGAACACCAGCCCGATCGCGAGCCCGACCGCGGGGTGGGCGAGCACGTCGCCGATCACCCGCAGGTCCAGGGTGCGACGGGTGCGGCCCTGGCCCCCGTCTTGGTCGGTGCCGGGCGGGTGAGACTCCGGGAGCCGCAGCGCGATCCACCCGGCGTTGAGCGCCGAGAGACCCGCCGCGACCAGGATGGGCGTCGCGAGCCCCCACACGCTGAGCAGGCCACCGAGCATCGGCCCCACGCTGAACCCAAGCCCGAACAGCGCGCCCACCAGGCCCATGCCGCGCGCCCGATCCTCGCCCGAGGTGACGTCCGCCACGTAGGCCTGGGCGGTCGACACGTTGGCGGCCGCCAGCCCGTTGAGGATGCGCGCCACGAACAGCCACGGAAGGGACGGGGCCAGGGCGAACGCCGCGAGGCACACGGCCGTGGCCGCGGTCGACACCAGCAGCACCGGACGCCGACCCACCCGGTCCGACAGCGCCCCCCACACAGGCGCCCCCAGAAACTGCGCCCCACTGTAGGACGCCATCAGCAGGGTCACCTGGAGCGGGCTCGCGCCGTGGCTCTCCACGAAGAACGGGAGCAGCGGGATGATCAGCCCGAACCCCAGCAGGTCCAGGAACACGGTGAGCAGCACGGGCCCGAGGCCCGGACGCCGCCCAGCCGAGGGGCTGCCCACCCCGGGGGAGCTCATCGGGCGATGAGCTCGAGGATCGCGGGATGCAGCGTGCCGTTGGTGCCCGCAACACCGATCTTGAGCGGATCCGCGTGGTTGAACGTGTAGTCCTCTCCGGCCCCGTTCGTGGCCCGTCCGCCGGCCGCCCGCACACACGCGACGCCGCCGAGGAGGTCCCACTCGTTGCGGGGCTTGGGGGTGAAGGTGGCGTCGGCGAGCCCGGCCGCGACCAGCCCGAACTTGTAGGCGACCGACCCGACCGGCTCGCAGCGCGCGATGCCCTCGAGGTGGTCGAACCAGCCCTTCTTGTGCTCGGAGTTGGACACGACCAGCCGCGCCCCCTCCAGCGTCGCCCGATCCGTGACCCGGCAGGGCGAGCCGTTGTAGGTCGCCTCCCCCCCGACCACGCCGGTGAAGATCTCGCCGCTGGCCGGGTTGACGAGGACGCCCACCGTGGCCGCTCCCTCCACGGCGAGCCCGACACTCACGACGTACTCGGGCACGTCCTCCGTGAACTCCCGCGTGCCGTCGATCGGGTCGATGATCCACACCCTCGGGTTGTCGAGGCGCGCGGGGTCGTCCTTGGTCTCCTCACTGAGGATGGCGTCTTGGGGAAAGGCCGATCGGATCGCCGCGATCAGCAGCTTGTTGCTCGCCAGGTCCGCCTCGGTGAGCGGCCCGGAGCCGTCCGCCTTCTCCGTGGCGATCACCTCGGACCGCTGGCGGATCGCCCGCACCGCGGCGGCCGCTTCCCGGGCCGCGTCGAACGCGACCTGCAACTCTCGATCGTACGATGCCATCAGACCCTCCAGGGGCCCTTCGACTACCCCGCGCAAGCCGCGCCTGCTCCCGAGGCCGTCCTCCGAGATCGCGGGGCGTCTGGTACCCCACGAACACGTCGCGGGCCTCGCCCAACGCATCGATCCACGCGACGACACGCCCCCGATGGCTCAGGAGCGATCGCTCCGCACCGCCGCCTCAGGGACAGTCAGGCAGGCCCGAGCACGCCGTGAGCTGCTTGTCGACGATCACGTTCTTGGACACGATGTCGACCGCCTGCTCCTTCACCAACCCGACGCCACGGACGTACCAGCGGGTGAACTCGGCGTTGTACCGGTCGCCGTTGGCCTGGTAGCCGCCGAAGTTGAGGATCGAGCCAAAGATCTCGCCGAAGATGTCGAAGGACGTGTCCTTCACCACCTGCTGCTCAATCAGGTAGGTGATCTTCTGGGCATCCACCTGCCCACCCAGGGCAGGAATGTTGAGCGTCTCGACGCCCTGTGTGGTCACGTTGCTCGTCGTGATCAGCGTGTACTTGGAGGTGCACACCCGAAGCGCGGGTGGAAAACCGCAGATGCTCTGCGACTGCCCGATCGCCCGAAAGTCCACGTTCTCTTCGCCGGAGTACCCGAACCCCTGGAACTCCTGCTCACTGGGCAGGTACATCCGCGGTGCCTTGGCGCCGACCACGACCGGCTCCAGGCTGCC
>JAUHWK010000037.1 GCA_030424555.1 bacterium
CATCGCCCCCGCCGCCACCAGGCTCGCCACGCTGGAGCGTCCCAGCAGCACGAGCAGGCCGATCCACACGAGCACGGCGATCAGCGCCGGACCCGGGGCGATCGCCAGCATCACCCCCGCTCCGGTGGCCACCCCCTTGCCGCCGCGAAACGTCAGGTACACCGGCAGACAGTGGCCCGTGAACGCCGTCATCGCCACCGCCGCGTCCCAGCCAAGGCCGCCCTCCGCCCACAGCAGCCGCCCCACCAGCACCGGCACCGCGCCCTTCGCCACGTCCAGCGCCAGCACCAGCACCGCGACCACCGGGCCCTGGGTTCGGAACACGTTGGTGGTGCCGATGTTGCCGCTGCCTGCCTTGCGGACGTCGTCCCCCGACACGAACACCGTGGACACCAGCAGCCCGAACGGCACGGCGGTCGCCAGGTACACGAGCGCGAGGAACAGCCAGGCGGTGACCGGGGGCACGGCTCACAGCTCCTGGGCGGTGAGGGTCAAGACGAAGCCCTCGAACGCGGGCCCGGACAAGCGCGCCGACCACCCGCCATCCATCACCCCGGTGCCCAGCTGCTGAAACCACAGCGTGACCTCCCCCTGGCACGGATCGGCATTGCAGGAGAACGGATCGGCGATCGACAAGGTGGCCGTCCCGGGATCGGACATCGTCACCGGCCCCGCCACCACGTCGTCGCCGTTCCACAGTCCGACCTCGACCTCCGCGTCCGAGTCGACCACCTCGGGATCGACCGTCACCGACAAGGTCGTGTCGACGAGACCCGGCGAGGCACCGCGGATCCCCAGGGTCAACCCGATCCGCCGCTCGGGCGCGGCCTCGCTGACCTGGAACGACCCGCTCTGCTCCACCAGCGTGCCCTCACCGCCCCCACAGCCCAGGCCGACCGCCACGCTCCCCGCGATCCCGAGCACGCCCACGCCCCGCGCCAGCCCTGCATCAACCCGGTGGATCCCGTGCGACATCCAGCCCTCCAGCCGGCGGGGCGACCCCGGAAGGGGGGACAGGCCCTGGACGCAGCGATAATCCCCGGGTTCCGTCTTTGCCGACCCTGTGGTGGATTCTCCGATGCGTGTTGTCGTCCCCTCCGTCGCCCGCCTGCTCACCCCTCTCCTCGTCCCGGTCCTGGTCGCCGGCGGGTGCGCCCCTGGCGACAAGGACGCCGGCACCGACTCCGACTCCGACGCGGGCCTCGACGACACCAGCAGCGGACCCGGCGACACCGGTTCAGGGGACGACTCCGACGCCCTGCCCGACGAGCCCACCGCAATCGACTGTGCGGACGCGCCCGCCGCGGTCACCGGCGGAGACTGTGCCGTCACGGAGGGCACGGGCAGCGCCCTGCTCCTGCACGTCGACACGGTCCTCGGGCCCGTCGAGACCTTCGAGGGTGGCGGTCAGGTGCTGATCGACGGCGCCGGCACGATCGTGTGTGCCGGCTGTGGATGCGATGCGGACCCCGTCGCGGCCGATGCCACCGTCGTGACCTGCCCCACCGGCGTGGCGTCGCCCGGCCTGATCAACGCCCACGACCACGTGACGTTCGACGAGCAGGCCCCGTACGCGCCGTCGCCCACCCGGTACGACCACCGCCACGAGTGGCGGGCCATCCTGCCCCAACCAGGCAACGCGAACGCGGACGGGACCCGGTGGTCCGAGGCCCGACAGCTCATGGCCGGCACGACCTCGATGCTGGGCTCGGGCGCCACCGACGGCTTCGTCCGGAACATGGATCGCAGCGGACGGGACGAAGGCCTGGGGATCAACGTCTCCAACCAGACCTTCCCCCTCGGCGACGGCAACCGCCAGTTCCGGGCCGACTGCGGATGGTCGTACGCCGAGGGCGAGCTGGCGGTCGCGGGGCAAGACGCCTGGATCGGCCACGTCTCCGAGGGCATCGACGCCTACGCGGCCGAAGAGATCCGCTGCCTGTCGACCAGCTTCGATGACGGCCAGGACCTCACCGAGGACAACACCGCCCACGTCCACGCGGTCGGGCTGCAGGCCGTCGACTACGCGGAGATGGCCCGGGAAGGCACCCTGCTCGTGTGGTCGCCCCGCACCAACATCCGGCTGTACGGCCACACCGCGCAGGTGCGCCTGTTCAAGGCCCTCGGCGGCGACATCGCCCTGGGCAGCGACTGGACCTACACCGGCTCGGCCACGATCCTGCGCGAGCTCCAGTGCGCCGACGCCTTCGACGACACCTACCTCGACGACGCGTTCTCCTCCGTCGACCTGTGGCGGATGGCCACCGAGTACGGGGCCGTCGCGATCGGGGCCAAGGGCGTGTTGGGGCGGCTGCAGGCCGGGTACGTCGGCGACGTCGCGGTCTTCGACGGCACCGACCGCCCCGCCCATCGCGCGGTGATCGAGGCGGACCAGCAGGACACGCTGCTCGTGCTGCGCGGCGGCCTCGTGCAGTTCGGCGACGCTGCGGCGGTCCAGGCGCTCGACCCCTCCTGCGACGCCGTCGACGTGTGTGGGGCGGCCCGCGCGATCTGCTCCGATCGAGAGATCGGACAGGACTGGGCCGCGTTCGCCGGCACGATGGCGTCCAAGTACCCGGCGATCTTCTGCGGCACGCCGGCCGACGAGCCCACCTGCGTCCCGTCCCGGCCCGGGGAGTTCGACGGCACTGCCACCGCCACCGATGCCGACGGGGACGGCCTCGCGGACGGCGACGACAACTGCCCCTCGGTGTTCAACCCGGTGCGTCCCATGGACTACGGCACCCAGCCCGACGCGGACGAAGACGGGATCGGCGACGCGTGCGACGACACGCCCCTGCCCGCCGATCTCGATGCGGACGGCGTCGACAACGACCTCGACGTGTGCTGGCGCGACGCCGATGTGGCCCAGGCCGACGCGGACATGGATGGCAAGGGGGACGTGTGCGACCCGTGCCCCGACACCCCCAACCCTGACGGCCCCTGCACCGCGCCCCCGGTGTCCATCCCCACGGCCAAGGCCGAGTCCGACGGCGCCAGCGTGACCGTGGAGGGCGTGGTCACCGGGGTGTTCTCCAACGGGCAGGGCTTCTTCATCCAGGACCCCACCGTGTCCTCGGGCATCGACGCCGGCATTCGGGTGCTCGTCGGCGGCGGATCCCTCCCGGATCGCGGCGACCGGGTGCAGGTGTCGGGTGCGCTCGACACCTACTTCACCAGCCGCGAGCTGGACGCCTCCACCGTGCGCGCGGTCGGCACCGGCACCATCACGCCGGTCTCGCTGACCGTCTCCCAGGCCACCGGCGAGGACTACGAGGGCGTGCTCGTCACCCTCACCGACGCCACCGTGTCCGACGCCGACCACGACTGCTCCGCCGACAACGGCGGCTGCAGCGACGACGACCTGTGGGAGGTGGGTGGTCCCACCGGGATCGTGGTCGACAAGCGCGTGTTCGAGGACGCCGACAGCGCCTGGACCGCAGGCATCGACGACGGCACGCTCACCGGCGTGATGGACATCCGGTTCGACCGACGCCGCATCCACCCGCGCATCGCCGCCGACCTGCCCTGACGCGGGCCGGCGTCCTCACCCAGACTCTGTCCAAGGTGCCAGAGGGACGCGCCCCGGGCGGGTCAGGTGCCGTCGTCCGGCAGGTCTGGCGCGGTGACCGCGGCCCGAAACTCGCGGAAGGACAACCGACCGTCGCCGTCGATGTCGGCAGCCGCGACGATCTCCCGAGCCTCCGAGCGGTCGATGTCCTCGGCGCACGCGACATCCTCGGTCGACAGGTACCCGTCGCCATCCCGATCCAGCACCCGGAAGGTGGCGCGCAGCTCGGCGTCCGGGTCCCGTAGGGTGTCGAACGCGGGCAGCTCGCCGCGCGCAAACCGCCGGAAGGTCGGCAGGTCGAACCGGCCCGTGCCGCCCCGATCCAGCACCGCCACGAGCTGGCGCGCCTCCTCGGCGTCGATGCCCAGCCCCAGCGCCTGCAGGCCCGCCTGAAGCTCCACCACGTCGATCTGGCCATCGCCGTCCGCGTCGAGCCAGGAGAACAGCTCCTCCACGGTCTGACGCACGGTGTGTCGGGGTTCGAGTTCGGCTGCCGGATCGGCCATGCCCCCTCCAGGTCGCTCCACCCTACCTGACGGCGTGGGGGTCTCGCGCGGTCGATCCGTCAACAGGGTGCCCGTTCGCACCCGTTCGTGTTCGGCCAGGCCGTGCGGGCTACCCCGGGCGACCGCGTGGAGACCCCATGACCCGTCCCTCCCCGTCCGCGACCCCCGACCTGTCTCCCCTCGAGACCTGGATCCCGCTGCCCCATCGGGGCGTGGGCCGTGGGCGGTCCTTCGTGTCGGGCGACCCCGACGGGGAGCGCATCCGGATTCGCTACTTCCGCGACGGCGACGCCGGGATGATGGTGGCCAAGGTGTGGTTCGGCCCGGATGCAGAAGGTCCGCCCGGCCATGCCCACGGCGGCAGCCAAGCGGCCGTGCTCGACGAGGCCATGGGCGGCAACGCGTGGCTCCAGGGCCACCCCGTGCTCGCCGGCACCCTGACCATCCGGTACCGCCGGCCCCTGCCACTGGGAACCGTGGTCACTGTCCGCACCGACATCGCCTCCGTCGATGGACGCAAGGTGGTCACCTCGGCCACGCTCGAGGACGAGGACGGCGTGTACTGCGAGGGAGAGGGCGTGTTCATCGTGATGAAGGACGCCCTTCGAGAGCGGCTGTTCGAGGAGGCGCAGAAGGAGGGGCGGGACGAGGCGGCGTACTGAGCGGATCGGTGGCCACCGCCTCCCCCACCCACCCGGGACAACCCGGTCGGGCCTGCCCGCGACGCCCGTCGCCCCCCGAATTACCGGACCCTCCCCGACCCGGGTGGAGGCCGCCATGTCCGACCGTCCCCTTCCGCCGTCCCTCGGCGGCACGCGAAGCACCCCCGAGGAGGGGCTGGACGTCGTCGTCCGCGCCACCGGCGCCGAGGCCGTGCCCCCCGAGCTGATGTCCAAGCTGTCCCTCGGCGTGCCCCCCGACGTGGGCATTCCGCCCGAGCAGGGCATCCCGCCAGAGCAGGGCATCCCGCCAGAGGGCGCGGTCCTTCCGGGCGACGGCATCCTCCCCGAGGACGACAGCGCGCTGATCCCCGGCGCCCCCGGACAGACCGACATCGGCTCCCCCGGCCAGGTCGAGCGCGGCGCCCCCGGTCAGATGGACCCGTGGGCGGAGAACCCGTGGGCCCCCGAGGAGGTCGGGTTCGACGCGGCGGCCGAGGAGGACGAGCTCGCAGGCGACGTCTGGCCGACGGACGACGCAGAGGCCGACGAGAAGGGCCACGGCGAGTTCTTCGCTGCCCAGCCCAACTTCCTGGATCTGCCCGAGCTGCGTGAGGTCGAGGAAGCGGCCAAGGCCGCAGCCGCCAAGGACGAGGATCCGGACGCGGGCTGAGTCCAGACGCCAGGCCCGCCCTCACAAGGCCGACCCCACCGTGGTCCGGCCGCCCCGTCAGTCCTGGGTGTGCCAGGCCTCGCGGCGCAGGGCGGCGGCCCGACCCGCCTCGGGATCCACCGCGAGCGGCCAGGCTTGTCGGGGACGCGTCCCCACCGAGACCGGCACGGTGCGCACGACACCACCGCGCGCGATCCACAGCGCGAGCTCGTCGCCGGGCGAGGCCGCCTTCACCACGTCGTGCAGGACGCCGATCGTCGCCCGGCGGTCTCCCAACGCGAGCACCTCATCGCCGACGTTGAGTCCGGCCTCGAACACGGGGGCGTCCCGACGCACCTCGGAGACCCGGGGCGGATCGCCCGACACCTCGATCCCGAGCCACGGCGAGCCCGCGTCCGGATCGTCACCGACCGCCAGGCCCCACCAGTCCAGCGCGGGCGTGAGATCGACCGGCACGGTGCCATCCACATAGGCAGCGAAGAACGGGGTCAAGTCGGTGCCAGCGACCTCGGACGCGAGCGCCCGGAACTGCGCCTCGGTGTAGCCCTCGTCGGCGTACCGAGCCCACGCGCTGCGCATCACGTCGTCCAGGCTGGCCCGGTCCCCCGTTGCCCGGCGGATCGTGGCATCGAGCACCCAGCCGACGACCGCACCCTTCCGGTAGTAGCTGACGTCTCGGTTGATGCGGTTCTCGTCGCCCCGGTAGTACTTGATCCACGCGTCGAAGCTGGCGTCTGCGAGGGACTGGATCCGGGTGGACGGCCGGCCGATCGCGTGGGGGATCGCCTCCGACAGCCGCGACAGGTGCTCCTCGGGCGTGATCAGGCCCGCCCGGACGAGCAACAGGTCGTCGTAGTAGGAGGTGAGGCCCTCCGCGACCCACAGCGAGGTCGTGTACTGCTCCGACTCGTATGCGTAGGTGGTGAGCGGGGCCGGGCGCAGGCGCTTGACGTTCCAGGTGTGGAAGAACTCGTGGCTCACGAGGCCCAGCCAGTCCCGGTACGCGCCGTCGTCGTGGGCCGCGGACACATCGACCATCATCAGGGTCGAGTCCATGTGCTCCAGCCCGCCGCGGCGATCGCCCACCACGTTGAGGTAGGTGTAGCGATCGTAGGGGATCATGCCCCAGAAGTCGGCGATCACCTCGGTGATCCGACGCACGTCGTCCAGCGAGCGCGTGTCGTCCCACACCCCGTCGCCGCCCATCCGAACCAGCTCATGGGGCACCCCGGCGACCTCGAACGGATCGCTGTGCAGCGCACCGGCGAGGATGGGCGCATCGATCAGCTGGTCGAGGTCGCGGGCGACGTACCGGTGGCCTTGTCCCGGAGATCGGGGACGCAGGGACGTGGAGGATCCGGTCCACGACGGCGGCAGCGTGAGGGCCACCTCGCTCGCCTGGTCCTCTCGTCCGTCGGGGACGAGGAACGTGGCCGCCCCGACCAACACCGCACCGTCCGCGTGGACCCAGTTGGTGCGGACGCTCGGCTCGTTGGCGTACACCGTGTAGCGGACGGTGACGGCGTCCTGGCCCGCCGCAGCCAGCGCCCAGCGGTTCTTGGACACCTTGGTGATTGGGAGCGCGGCGCCGTCGGCCCCCACTGCCGAGATCGTCTCGATCTGACGGGCGTACTCCCGCACGAGGTAGCTCCCCGGCGTCCACACCGGCATCCACCAGGTCATCGTGTCCGACCCGTCGTGGCGTGCGGTGGCGGCCACGGCGACCCGCTGGGTCGGCGCTCCGGTGAGGTCGACGTCGTAGCGGACCGGCACATCCTCAGGCGCTGGAAGGGGGGCCTCGGGCGGATCCGGGTCCGGAAGCACCATCTCAGGCGGACCGCCCGTACACGCTGCCGCCAGCGCCACCGCAGCCCAGCCCCACGACCGGCCGACCCAACCACGCCCGTTGTCCCGCATCGAACCTCCGCCCGGGGCTGTAGCGCGACGGTCGCGCGCCGTCGCCGCCCGACGCCACCCGTCCCGACCCGTCATCCGGGCAGACACCGGGCAGGGCGCCACGGTACGACGCGAACAGACCGGGAGTCACCGATGCTGCTTCGTCTCGCCGCCGCGATCGCCCTTCCCCTCTCCGCGTGCACCGCCGCGTTCGCCGACCCCGTCCCCGCGGTAGCGGCCGCGCAAGGCGCCTCGCCGCTGTACGCGCTGGAGCTCACGGCCCTCGACGGCACCTCGTGGAAGGCGTCGAAGCTCGCGGGCAAGACGGTCCTGTTCGTCAACGTCGCCAGCAAGTGTGGGTTCACCCCGCAGTACGAAGGCCTGCAGGCCCTGTACGAGGCGCGCAAGGACAAGGGCTTCGTGATCGTTGGCCAGCCCTCGAATCAGTTCATGGGACAGGAGCCCGGCACCGCCGACGAGATCGAGTCCTTCTGCAAGATGAACTACGGCGTCACGTTCCCCCTGCTGGCCAAGGCCGACGTCAACGGCGGGGAGCGAACCCCGCTGTACACCTGGCTGGTCGACAGCCCGATCGGTGGGGGCAAGAAGATCGCGTGGAACTTCGAGAAGTTCGTGGTCTCCCCCGAGGGCGAGGTCGTCGGACGCTTCTCTCCGAAGACGGCGCCGGACGATCCCTCCCTGGTCGCCCTGATCGACAAGCAGCTCGCCCCCTGATCCAGCCCCTGCCCCGGTCGCTCGGCGGTTAGGCCGCGGATGTCGGGAGCGGAGGTCGGCATGGGCGCGGAGGCCCTGGTGCGCGCGGCGCTGGACGCCGGCATGGGCACCGGCGCACAGCTCGTCGCGGCCGGTCCCGACGGGTTCTTGCGCGACGTCGCCCTCGGTGCGACCGGCCCTGGGCCCGACGCGGAGCGGGTCACGGCCACCACCCGGTTCGACGTCGCGAGCGTCACCAAGCTGTTCACCACCGCGGTCGCCGCCGCGCTGATCGACGACGGCACCCTGTCGCTCGACACCCCCGCCGGCGCGGTGCTCCCCGGGATCGCCTGCCCAGACGTCTCCGTGCGCGCGCTGCTCGGCCACCGCAGCGGCCTTCCCGCCTGGCGTCCCCTGTTCGACCTCGCCCGCCATGACCCGGCCTGTGCGGGCCTGTGGCCCGACAACCGCACCGCCGGCGGCACCGACCGCGCCCGGGCCCGGGCGATGACCCTCACGGCCGCCTGCGTCCTGGCACCGACCTCCCCACCCGCTCGCGTGTACTCCGACGTCGGGTTCCTCGTGCTGACGGCCGTCCTGGAGGCCGCCGGCGGCGTCCCGCTCGACGCGCTGCTGGATGGGCTCGTCACCGGTCCGCTCGGGCTGCGCGCCGGGTTCCGCCGGCTGTCCTCGCTCCAGCCCAGCCCGTCGATTCCCGCCACGGGCGTGCTCCGTCCACGGGAGCCGGCCCCCGGCCAGGAGGACGCGTACACGGTCGGGCCGCAGGCGCCCCAGCTCGTCCCAGGGGAGGTCGACGACGACAACGCCTGGGCCTGCGACGGGGTGGCCGGCCACGCCGGGGTGTTCGCCTCCGCGCGCACGCTCGCCGCGTTCGCCACCACCTGGTGGCGTGCTGCGCAGGGGGACGGGACGTGGTTGTCCCCCGAGACCGCCCAGGCGTTTCTCGCGGTGGACGCCCCAGACCTCGCCCCCGCCCGCAGCCTCGGCTGGGACCGCGTCGCCGGGGAGGGCTCGACCGCGGGATCGCGGCTGGGGCGGGGGCCGCTCGGGGGGGTGGGCCACCTCGGGTTCACGGGTGCCAGCGTGTGGCTGGACCTGGACCGCGGCCTCGCCGTCGCCCTCACCACCAACCGCACGCTGCCCTCCCGCACCGCGCGCGCCCCGATCCGCGCCCTGCGGCCGATGACGCACGATGCGTTGTGGAACGAGATCGTCGGGACATGAGCGTGCTGGGCGCCCTCGGCATCGCCGCCGCGTTCGCGGCGCCCATCGCCCCCGAGATCCACGGCCCGCCGCCGGGATGGTCCGTGCCCGCCCCGGTCACGATCACCCTGGCCGCCACCGGCGACGTGATCCCCCACGGACGGGTGCGCGACCGAGCACGCCAGGAGGCCGACCCCGGGGACCCCGCCAGTGGGTGGGTCCGGTTGCTCGGGGCGGCCGCCAGCCCCCTCGCCCAGGCCGACCTCGCGTTCGCCAACCTCGAGACCCCCATCGCCCCGACCCGCGGGCGCCCCGGTCGCGCGTGGGTGTTCAATGGTCCCACCGCCCTGCCCGACGCGCTCTCCCGCATCGGCGTGGACCTCGTCGCCGCCGCCAACAACCACGCCTACGACCAAGGCATCGCCGGGGTCCTCGAGACGGTGGAGACGGTGAGGGCCTCCGGACTGCGCCCGATCGGCGCGGGCTCGACCTGCGCCGCGGCGTGGGAGGCGACGATCACCCCGGGACCCGGGGGACGGGGACGGATCGCCTGGCTTGGGATGACGCGCATCCTCAACACGCACGCCACCCCCGACCACGTCCCCGAAGACGGCCCGTGCGTCGCCCACTGGGGCCGACACGACCGCCTCCGTGTCCGAGACGCCGTGCGCGCTGCCGCCAGGCGTGCGGATCTGGTCATCGTCAGCCTCCACCATGGGACCGAGTACGCCCCCACCCCGAATCGGGACGCCCAGGACGCGGTGACCTGGCTGTTCGACGCGGGGGCGGACCTCGTGCTCGGCCACCACCCCCACGTCCTCGGCCCCGTCGTGCAGGCCACGGGCCCCCGCGGGCCACGGCTCGTCGCCCACTCCCTCGGAAACGCCCTGTCCAACCAGGGGTGGGCGTGGCGCCCCGACGACGACCCCGTCGACGGCGACGTGCGCGACGGGGTCGTGCTGACGGCCACCATCACGTTCGTCCCGGGCCTGCCCGGACCGGTCTCGCTGCACTGGGACGCGGTCCCGCTGTGGTCGGACAACGACGCCCGATCGGTCGGCGACCCCGCCACGCCCTTACGCGTCGTGCCCGCGCCTCCCGCCCGGGCCGAGCGCATCCGACGACGCCTCGACGGGCGCTGAGCTCAGCCTTCGCGGGCGTCGACCATGTCGAAGAAGGCGCGGAACATGCGATCCCGCACCGGCGGTGCCCCGTCGTACCGCACGAGCTCCTCGGAGGGGTCGAGGCCGAGCTCGGGATGGCGACGCGCCCGCCGTCCCAGCAGGGCCGCCACCTCCACCCGCGCCATCTCCGCGTGGAACTGCACCCCCCACGCGTCGCGCCCGTCCACCCGCAGCCCATGGATCGGACACGCCTGCGACGACGCGATCACCGACGTGCCCGCCGGTGCGAAGGCCACCTCGTCCTCGTGCGAGATCATCACATCGAACGCGGGCGGCATCGTGCCGAGCAGCGGGTCCGACGGGTCCAGCACCCGCACGGTCCGCACGCCGACCTCGGGCGCGTCGCGCTTGACCACCGTGCCGGATCCTCCGAGCACCTCGCCCAACACCTGGTGTCCCCAGCACACCCCCAGGTACGGCACGTTCGCGTCGAGCACGCCGTCCATCCACCGCAGCAAACGCGGCGCCCACGGCACCCCGTCGGGCAGGCACGCCGCCGACCCACTCATCAGCACGCCGGCGAACCGCGAGGGATCGGGGAGCGAACCATCGCGCGCCACACGCACCGCAGTGACCGGTCGGCCCGCGGCCGCGAGCACCGGTCCCCAGGTGGGTGTGGCGTCATCCTCGACGTAGCAGTCGAGGAACAGCAGGTGCCGCACCGGACCCGCCGCCTCAGTCGATCGGCGCGGGGCCTGCCGCCGCGACATCCTCGGGGAGGTCGGTCAGCTTGGCCGCGTTCGCGACGAAGATCGACGCGAGCTTGTTGGCCGTGGTCTTGTACGCGGCCTCGTCCGACCAGAAGTGGCGGGGGTCGAGCATGTGGTCGTCGACGCCCGCGACATGCTTGGGGACGTGGATCTTGAAGACCGGGTCGTACCAGAAGTTGGCCTCGTCGAGATCGACCGTGCCGTCGCGCACCGCGTTGATGATCGCCTTGGACACCATGATGTCCACCCGACCGCGGCCGGGCTTCATCGGCCCGAGCCAGCCCGTGTTGACCAGCCACACGCGCGTGCCGTGGGTGGTCATCAGCTTGGCGAGCAGATCGGTGTAGAAGGCGGGCTTGAGCGGCATGAACGGCTTGCCGAAGAACGCCGAGAACGTGGGCTTGGGCTCGCTGACGCCCTCCTCGGTGCCCGGCATCTTGGACGTGAAGCCCGACGCGAAGTGGTACATCGCGCCCTCGGTCGTGAGCAGCGCGAGGGGCGGCAACACGCCGAATCCGTCCGCGGTCAGGAACGTGATGTTCTTGGGGGCGCGGGTGGTGCCGGACTTCTTGGCGCTCGACACGAACTCCAGCGGGTAGCCCACCCGGCCGTTCGCCGAGATCGAGGTGTCGTCGTAGTTGGGGACGCCCGCCTCGTCGTAGAAGATGTTCTCCGAGGTGGTGCCGTAGCGGATCGCGTCGAAGACCTCAGGCTCCTTGTCGCGGCGGAGCTTCTCGGTCTTGGCGTACTGGCCGCCCTCCATGTTGGAGATGACCCGATCCTCGGGGCCGTCGATGTCGACCACGATCTGGTCGTCGGCGACGGGGAAGCCCGTGTTGGACAGCGTGGTCTTGCCGGTGCCGGACAGGCCCGCGTGGATGGCCGCATCGCCGTGCGTGCCCTCGGACGCGCCCGCGTGCATCGTGAGGATACCGGACAGGGGGAGCAGGAAGTTCTGCACGCAGAAGATGCTCTTCTTGATCTGCCCGTGGTACGCCGTGCCGCCGATGATCGTGGTGCGGGTGCCCAGGTCGGTGATGATGAAGGCATCGCCGTGGGTCTCGTCGCGCGGCTCGGCCTTGACGGTGGGCGCGTGCAGGATGGTCCAGTCGGCCTCGAACGCCGCCAGCTCCGCGTCCGACGGCCGGAGGAAGATGTTGCGGGCGAACAGCGCGCTCGGGGCCAGCTCGGAGACGACCCGGATGCCCATGCGCGAGTTGCCGGTGCGCCCGGAGATGCCGTCGTTGACGTACAGATCCCCCGCCACCGAGAGCTGCTTGAGCACGCGGGCCTTGAGGCGGGCGAACACCTCGGGCGTGGTGGGGAGGTTGTCGAACCGCTTCTGGGCGGGATCGCCCCAGTTGACCAGCGCGTCGAGGGCGCGGCCCTCGTGCCGGTACGTCGGATCGTTGACGTAGAACGACGACTTCGCCGCCCGACCAAAGTACGGATCGGTGCGGGTGGCCAGGGCGCCGGTGGCGACGACCGTGGCCTGCCCTCGCTGGACGGCGGCCTGGTACAGGCCGTCCACGTCGAGGTTGCGGTAGACGATGCCCGACGGCTCGATGCCGAGGGCGTGGACGATCGATCGACCGTCGGTCCAGGAGTGCCCGCTCGCTGCGTTCATGTGTCCTCCACGGGCGGCCGTGACTCCGGCCGGGCCCATCGGGGACGCACGCGTGTAACGCAGGGCCAAACGCGCGCCAGCACGCGCGTGAAGACCCCGAGGAACGGGCGAAGGACGCCCAACGACGGCCGCACCCACCCCTCCGATCGGCCGCGGTTCACCCTCGGCGCGCCCCGCCACATCCCCCGGACGGACCCTGGTGCGTGATACCGTGGGCGGCCCCACAGGGTGCCACGCCCCGAATTCCCACGGGCCCCTCCGGAGCACCATGCCGTCCCCCCACCTCATGCTGGCTCTCGTGCTGTCCGCGGGGTGCGTCGACGACACCATCCGCCGCGCCGTGGTCGACTCCGACGCGTGCGAGGGCGATCCCGCCACCGGCGACGACGACGGGGACGGGGTCTGCAACGACCGCGACCAGTGCCCCGGGACACCAGGCGTCGAAGTGAACAGCGCGGGCTGCGTCCCAGCGGGGGGCGAAGGGAGCAGCGACACCGACCCCACGGACAGCGACGACGGCACCGACACCGCGGACACGTCCGACACCGACGCCCCCGTGCTCGCCGCAGACATCCTGTTCGTCGTCGACAACTCCGCCAGCATGGACAACGAGCAGGTGGAGATCCAGCGGGTCGTCCAGACCTTCGTCTCGGCACTGGACGCGGCGGCGGTCGACTACCACCTCGGCGTCACGTCCACCGACACCACCGAGACCGGCCTGCAGGGGGCCCTCGCGGGGCCCTTCCTCACGCCCAACGACGCGGACGTCGCCACCTCGCTCGGGACCCAGTTCCGCCTGGGCACCAGTGGGTCCGCCACCGAGCGCGGCGCCCACGCGATGTACCTCGCCATCACGCAGCCCGACCTCGCCCAGCAGGACGCCAACGCCGGGTTCTTGCGCGCCCACGCCCATCGCCACGTCATCTTCGTGACCGACGAGGAGGACGCGAGCTTCGACTTCGACAGCCCCTTCGTGCTGGACGAGAACGCCGCCATCGCCTGGGCCAACGGGATGGACACCCCCGCGCGACCGATGCGCGTCCACGCGATCGCCAGCCCCGTGCCCACCCCGTGCACCGGGGGGCCCGTCGGCTCGGTGCCCGCCCCCTCTGGGTTCGTCTACCAACGCCTCACAGAGAAGATCGGCGACCCCGACGACCTGGCCTCCGGTCCGGGCGCGTTCCTCAGCGTGTGCGCCGAGGACTGGACCAGCCACCTCGCGGAGCTGGCCAGCCGGATCCTGTCTCCCTGACCGCCGTGGGCCATGCGGACGGTCAGAACCCGAACCCGAGCGACACCCCGCCAAACCCCACCGCATCGCTCGCCTGGTCGAGGACGTCCGACGCCGCAGGGATCCACGCGACGCCTGCGACCGCCTCCGCCACCAGGAACACCTTGGGGTGGGGATACACGCGCAGCTTGAGCGCCGCCGCGCCTTCCACACCCGCCCCCTCCTTGGGATCGTCGACCTTGGGCTCGCCAAACCGGAACCCGGGCTCGTCGCCGCCCCGCTCGATCTCGGCGATGCCCACGCCCGGCTGGACGAACAACGCGGTCCGCCCTTGGTCCCACACGGGGATCGTGCCCTCCAGGCGCACGTGGACCATCTCGTCCACCAGCCGATCGTACAGGAAGCCAGCCCCCGAGCCGCACGCCTCGATGGCCAGGTAGGTCCACGGCCCGAGCTCCGCGCACAGCGTGGGCGACACCGTGCTGCCGTTGCCCTGCACACCCCCGCGAAGCTCGAACACCGCCCAGCCTGCGACAGGGTCCCGCCGCGCGGGCTCGACCGTGGCCTCCGACGGACCCGGCGGTTCCCGGGCGGACGCGTTCAGCAGGGTGGTGAGCAACAAGGGGAGCATGGCCCCCATCGTAGTGCCGGCGCGCGGGCGGACTCAACCTCCAACGCTCCGCCCGGTGGACCCTGGGCCACCACCATGGCCCCAACGGCACGCGCCGCGCCGATCCCCGGCGGGGACCGACGCGGCGCAGGTTCGCCACCAAGGCGGAGATCAGACGAGGAACAGCATCTCGCGGTACTTCGGGAGCGGCCACAGCTCGTCGTCGACCAGGCCCTCGAGCCCGTCGATGCCCGCGCGGAGCGCGTCGAAGATCGGCAGGATGGTCTCCTTGCCCTTGTGGCCGGTGCCGTCGTGGATGTGCGACAGGGCCTCGTCCAGCGCGACGCGCGCGGACTGCACGCTGGCGATGCCCCCCGCGAGGGCCATCAGGCGGGCCTCATCGGCCGAGGTGTCGATGGAGACCCCCAGCTCCTCGAGCTCCTTGGCCGCCATGAACGCGCCGGCCGTGGCCGTGCGGGCCTCGAGGGCGGCGGGCAGGATCATCTCGTCGACCAGCATCTTGTAGCAGTCGGACTCGATCTCGATCGCGGAGATGTACTGCTCGACGTGCACGTTGTAGCGGCTCGTCACCTCGGCGGGCGTCAGCACGTTGTGCTTGCCGAACAGGCTGACGATGCGATCGTCCTTGAGCTCGTCGAGGGCGTCCGGGGTCTTCTTGTGGTTGGTGAGCCCACGGCCCTCCGCCTCGGTGACCCAGGCGTCCGCGTAGCCGTCGCCCTCGAACCGGATGGCGTTGGACTCTTGGATCGCCTTCTTGATCGCGGCGAACACGGCGTCCTTGCCACCGCCCGCCTCGGCGATCCAGGTGGTGAGCTGGTTCATGCCCTCGGCGACGATGGTGTTGAGCACCGTGACAGGCCACGCCGGGTTCTGCTGGCTGCCGACCGCGCGGAACTCGAACTTGTTGCCCGTGAACGCGACCGGGCTGGTGCGGTTGCGGTCCGTGCTGTCCTTCGCGACGAACGGGATGCTGGACACGCCCAGCTCGATCATCGCCTGCTCGGGGTTGGTGGGCAGGTCGGCGTCGGACGCGATCGCGTCGCAGATGCTCGACAGCAGGTCCCCGAGGAACACGGACATGATCGCCGGCGGGGCCTCGTTGGCGCCCAGGCGGAAGTCGTTGCCGTAGCTGGCGACCGAGGCGCGCAGCAGGCCGTTGTAGCGGAACACGCCGATCAGCACAGAGGACAGGACCGCCAGGAACCGAAGGTTCTCACTGGGGTTGGCGCCCGGCTCCAGGAGGTTCTCGCCGTTGGTCGACAGCGACCAGTTGGCGTGCTTGCCGCTTCCGTTGAGGCCGGCGAACGGCTTCTCGGCGAGGGCGACCTTGTAGTCGTGACGCAGGGCGACGCGGCGCAGGGTCTCCATGATGATCTGGTTGTGGTCGCTGCCGACGTTGGCGGCCGCGAAGATCGGCGCCAGCTCGAACTGCGAGGGGGCGACCTCGTTGTGACGGGTCTTGGCGGGCACGCCGAGCTTGTACAGCTCCTGCTCGACCTCCTGCATGAAGGCCTGGACCCGCGGGGTGATCGCGCCGAAGTAGTGGTCGTCGAGCGACTGGCCCTTGGGGGGCGCGGCCCCGATGACCGTGCGGCCGTTGATGGCCAGGTCGGGACGGGCGGCCCAGTAGGCGCGGTCGATCAGGAAGTACTCCTGCTCACAGCCCAGCGTGGCGACGGTGCGGGTGGGCTCCTGACCGAGGGCCTCCAGCAGGGTGCGGCTGGCGGCGTCGACGGCCTGCATGGAGCGCAGCAGCGGGGTCTTCTTGTCGAGGGCCTCGCCGGTGTAGCTGACGAACGCCGACGGGATGCACAGGGTGTTGCCGTTCGGGTTCTCCATGATGAAGATCGGGGAGCCCGGGTCCCACGCGGTGTAGCCACGGGCCTCGAAGGTGGCGCGCATGCCGCCCGAGGGGAAGGACGAGGCGTCGGGCTCGGACTGGAGCAGGGCGTCGCCGCTGAACCGCTCGATGCCCTCGTTGTCCATGTCGGTGGACAGGAAGGCGTCGTGCTTCTCGGCCGTGGAGCCGGTCATCGGCTGGAACCAGTGGGTGAAGTGGGTGCAGCCGTGCTCCAGCGCCCACTCCTTGACCGCGTGCGCGATGGCGTCGGCGTCGGCGCGCTCGAGACGCGCTCCGTCCTCGATCACGGCCTTGACCCGCTTGAAGGTCGGCTTCGGCAGCTTGTCGGCCATCGTCGCCAGCCCGAAGGTGTTCTTGCCGTACGTCTCGGTGACGGTGAGCGTGCGACCATCGGGACCCAGCGGGCGACCGATGACCCGGACACTCCGGCTGTTCGCGGTGATCAGGGCCTGCTGGCGGACGGATGCGGACATGGGGCCTCCTTGCTGGGGGAGCGCCGCCTACCGCGCGCCTCCTCGGATCGCGAGGGGTCCCGCCGGAGATCCGTCGACCAGGCGAGCCGACCCCCACGACGCGCTGCGTCCAACCCCGATCGTGCCCCGATCCCCCACACCGCGTGGACATGGAATTTACCATCGGGTATCGGCGATACGCGATGGCTGGTCCCCACGAGCACGAACTGGCGGCGTTCGCCCGCGCCCTCGCCCACCCGGTCCGGGTGGCGCTGCTCCGCCGTCTGATGCGGCACGGCGCGGCC